>JAVVHA010000012.1 GCA_032249735.1 Dehalococcoidia bacterium
CCCACTCCAAGTCCACCTCCGATGCAGCTATAAAGCCGGGGGCGCAGAAGGCTGGCTTTACCATCGTCGCCGATGAGGGGTGGAAGCTCACCGATACCGACTTCTCTGCCCAGGTCTCCAAGATGAAGGCCGCCAACCCGGATGTGGTGGCCCTGGCTTCCCATCCCTTCACCACCTGCGGCTTCCTAAAGGAGGCCGCCCGCCAGGGGTTCCGCCCCAAGCTGGTCATCTTCCTGACGTCCACCATCACTGAGGAGACGGTCCGGGGCTGCGGCCGCGAGCTGGAGGGCGGCATCGGCCCCACCTCCTTCGCCCCCATCAACAAGAAGGCCAGGGAGGTCTCCCTGACGGTGGCCGACAAATACAATGGCTTCATCGACCTGCACAGCGCCGGCACCTACGAGAACATCATCCTCCTTAAGCAAGTCATCGAGAAGGCTGGCATCGACGGCAGGCCGGATACCGTGCTCCAGGACCGCCGCAAGATCCGCGATGCCCTTTCCCAGCTCACCGAGTTCGACGGCCTCCTGGGCAAGATCCGGTTCCGGACCGACCAGCCACGTGAGGTGGACAAGCCCTGGCTCGTGGTGGAGTTCAAGGGGGGCAAGTTCCAGCCCAAGTGGATCCCACCCGAGTACCAGGCGGCCATCCTCACTGACTAGGGGAGGAGAGCCAGATAGATGTGGCTTGACCTCGTGCAGCAGGGCATAAGTGGATTCCTGGTAGGGTCCACTTATGCCCTGATCGCCATCGGCTTCACGATGGTGTGGGGGGTTATGCGCCGCCTCAATCTGGCTTACGGCGCTGCTGCCTTGGGTGCCGCCTACGTGGGGTTTTGGATCTATCGCCTGGCGCCAGACCTGACCCCGGCCATCCTGGTGTTGGCAGCCATGGGGAGCGGCATCGTCATCGGCTTCTTGATGGACCTGGTCTGCTTCCGCTGGCTGCCTAAAGAATATGAGCTGGCGCCCCTGGCGAGCACCTTAGGGGCCCTCATCATAGCGGAGGAAGTCATCAACCTCCGCACTGAAGGCTACCCTGTGTCCTTCCCGGAGATAGTTGACAAGGTATTCTATGTGGGTCGCCTCTACTTCCGGCCGGACCACATCGTCATCTTTGCCGCATGCATGGTGATGGTGGCGGGGCTCTACTATCTCCTTTTCCGCACCCGGCTCGGACTAGCCATTAGAGGGGTTTCGCAGCAGGTGGTGGCCGCCCAGCTCATGGGGATGAACCCCAATAAGACCGACGCCATCACGTTCATGCTAACGGGGATGCTGGCGGGGGCGGCAGGTGCCCTGTCGGTGATGGCCATCGGCACAGGCACCTCCGCCCTGGCCATGACCTTCACCCTCCGGGGGCTTTCGGCGGCCGTTATCGGCGGGCTGGGGAGCATACCTGGCGCCATCGTAGGGGGTCTGGCCCTGGGCATCACCGAGGCGGAGGCCCTGAGGGTCTTTGGCATAGGCTATAGAGACGTCTTCACCAACCTGGCCTTGCTGGCCATCTTGGTATTCAGGCCACAGGGGCTGATGGGGGTAAGGCTAGCTCAAATTTAGGGAAAGGTTCAGCGACATGGAGTACTACATCGGCCTTATCACCATGTCGGCCATTCAGGCCTTATTGGGGCTCTCAGTTTACGTCACAGTGCTGGCCGGGCGGGTCTCGTTTGGTCAGCATGGCTTTGCCCTCATAGGCGGCTATATGGCGGGGGTGGCCACGGCCGTATGGGGCTGGCATCTGGCGCCGGCACTTGTGCTGGGGATGCTGGCCTCGGGCCTGGTGGGGTTGGTGGTGGGCTACCCCGCCCTGCGTATCCGCGGTGTCTACCTGGCGGTGGCATCGGTGGCCTTCGCCGAGATTTGCCGCAACGTGGTCCAGAACCTCTTCTACTATCGCCAAGAGGTGGTGGGGGGGTTAGTGAGAAAGATCGGCCCCGTGGGGCACGAGGGGTTCCGACACATCAGCTACTTCTACGACCACGGCTTCACCCGCGAGATGGTCATGGGGGTCATCTTGGGCGTCCTGGCACTGACCACCCTAGTGGTGTGGGTGCTGGACCGGTCCCAATTGGGGCGGCGGCTGCGGGCCATCAGTGAGGACGAGCTGGCGGCCCAGACGGCGGGCATTAACGTGGCCTGGCTCACCACCCTGGCCTTCGGCCTAGGGGCGGCCATCGCTGGCCTATCGGGCGGCCTCTACGCTCACTACTTGACCTTCGCCTCCCACGAGACCTTCACCATCCTCATGGGGGTTCTGGCGGTGGCCTATGTCCTGGTGGGGGGGACAGCCAATGTCGTGGGCCCCCTTCTGGGGGTAGCCTTCTTCACCGCCATCACCGAAGGGCTGCGGCCGCTACAAGAGTATCGCGTCATCATCTATGGGGCCCTCATCGTGGCCGCCATGTTAGTGCGTCCTTACGGAATCATCGACCACAAGCTACTGGTGCGTCTCCGCCAGTGGGCAACCTTCCTTCCCAGAGCTAAGGTCCGAGCAGAGGCGAGAGTCGATGCTACGCGTTGAGAGCTTGACCAAGCAGTTCGGCGGTCTGGTGGCCTTGTCAGGCGTGGACCTGACCCTAGAGGGGGGCGGATTATGGGGCTCATCGGCCCCAATGGCTCTGGGAAGACCACCCTTATCAACACGGTGACGGGCGTCTTTCCCCCCACGGCCGGGCGGGTCTACCTGGGCGACCTGGACATCACCCCCTTGCCTGCCCACCGGAGGGCCCGGTTGGGCATCGCCCGCACATTTCAGAATGTAAAGCTTTGGACGAGGCTGACCGTCTGGGAGAACCTGTGGATAGTGAGCCAGCCTTCCCATCGTCGCTTACCTGGGCTGGGGCCGGACCGGCAGCGGGAGCGAAGGCTGGCCGAGATCCTGGCCTGGGTGGGGTTGTGGGAACGCCGCAACGACCTGGCGGGCAGCCTGAGCTTTGGCGAACAGCGTCGGCTGGAGCTGGCCCGTGCCCTGGCCGCCGAGCCGCGGGTTCTCCTGCTGGACGAGCCAGCGGCCGGCCTCAGCATGGGCGAGCTGGAAGACTTGACACGGTTCCTGGAGCAACTCCGCGCCCAGGGGCTGGCCATCCTCCTGGTGGAGCACGTCCTGGAGCTGGTGATGAACATAGCTGATCGCATAGCCGTCCTTAACTTCGGCCATAAGATCGCCGAAGGTACCCCTGATCAGGTGAGGGAGGACCCTCAGGTGCAGGAGGCCTACCTAGGGATGAGGAAGCGCAGCGCCCAGCCGGCGGGGGAGCCCGATGACGCCAGACCGTGACCTCAAAGACCAGCCCCTCCTAACGGTGCGCGACCTCTACGTGGCCTATGGACAGATAGAGGCTGTGAAGGGGGTCAGCCTGGAGGTGCCCGCAGGCCAGGTCACCTGCCTGTTGGGTCCTAACGGGGCCGGCAAGACCACGACCCTCTTTACCCTGGCGGGCATCCTGAGGCCCAGACGAGGCCGCATTGAGTTCATGGGTCGCGACATGACGGGTGCGCCGCCCGAGCGCATTGTTGGCGCGGGCATAGTGCTGGTGCCGGAGAACCGCCTCCTCTTCCCAGAGATGACTGTCCTGGAGAACCTGATGGCAGGGGCCTACCTTTGCAAGGGTTAGGTCCAGGAAGACCTGGACTGAGTCATGGAGCTGTTCCCTGTCCTCAAGGCGCGCCTTCGGAAGCTGGCAGGGACCTTGAGCGGTGGCGAGCAGCAATTGCTAGCCATCGCCCGCGCACTGATGGCCCGCCCAAGGCTGCTCATGCTGGACGAGCCTTCGCTGGGATTGGCCCCTCTCATCATCGAGGAGATCTACCACGCCCTGCGCCGTCTAAGTAGCGGGGGGACGACTATCCTCCTGGTAGAGCAGACACTGCACCTCGCCCGCGAGCTGGGACACCGCTTCTACGTGATGGTGACGGGGCGCATCGTCTATGAGGGTGGGCGAGCAGAGCTGGCGCAGGAAGACGTGATCCGTCGTGCTTATCTAGGGGCCCCTTCGGGCCAGTGACCGACTAAGGAGGCAAGAGGGCGAGAGGCATGATAGGGAGGGGGAGGGCCAGGAGATGGGTGGCCCTCCTTGGGTGGGTGGTCGCCTTCCTCCTTCTGTTCATGGTCAGGCCGGCCACGGCCGGTGCCCATGCTCAGGTGGTCCGTGCCGACCCAGCGCCCGGCTCCTCCCTAGCCCAGTCGCCCCCCCGTGTCACCGTCTGGCTCTCGGAGCCCATCATCCCTGAGGGGAGCCGGCTGGAAGTCTACGACGTCTCCGGGCAGCGGGTAGATCAGGGCACCACCTACTACCACGGCAGCCCTCCCACCGCCATGAGCGTCGACCTGGGGCCCCTGCCCCAAGGCAACTACCGGGTGCGCAGCGTGACCTTTTCCTCGGTGGACGGCCACTACTGGGTGACCACCTTCCCCTTCGCCGTGGGAGCAGCGGTGACGGCCCCCGGGGTGGAGGAGGCGCGCATGGGCTCCGGCCTGCCCGTGCCCCAGTGGCTTCCGGTGCTGCTGCGCTACATCACCCTGGCAGGGGCGTTAGCATGGGGCGGCATCGCCTTCGCTCACGGCTTTGTGGTGGGCCCCTGGCTGGCTGCCCATGCGCGCCGGCTGGCCCCTCTGACCATCGGCATCAGCTACCGCTACTGGTGGGCCCTCTTGCTGGCCCTCATATCGCTGCTGGTGGGCCGAGGCCTGGAGATAGCCTGGCCCATGGCGGCCACGGTCAGCCTCGGCCAGGTCGCGGCAGGGTGGGAAGCCGCCCGGGCCTTCCTCACCAGCCGCTTCTCCCTGCTCTCCTATGGAGTGCTGGCGCTGGCTGTCCTGGCGGTGCTGACGGCCCGACGCACTGGCCCCCTCCCGGCGGTGGCCGGGGCGGCCGAGACGGTAGCCGCCCACCGTGTGCCTCATCATAGCCTGACCACAGAGGTGTGGGCCGCCCGTGCCCATGTGGCCCTGGCGGCGCTGGCCATGATAGGGCTGGCAGCCACTGGCCACGCCGCCGTCGTATCCGGCCCCTACTATTCGTCCCTGGCGGCGGCCTGGGCACACTACGTGGCAGCCGCGGTGTGGGTTGGCGGGATATTGTATTTCGCTGTCGTTCTCTTACCCGCCACCTCCAAGTTGGAAGTTAGCGAGCGGGCCCGAGCGCGGGTGGCCCTCCTGGGCGGCTTCACCCCCTATGCCCTCCTGGCGGGGGCGACGCTGGCAGCTACCGGCCTTTTGCGGGCGGAGGTCCACCTTCCCTCCCTCTCCGTCACCGTCCTAAGACAGCTGGTAAGGACCGCCTACGGCCAGGCCTTATTGGCCAAGCTCTCCCTGGTGGCCCTTATGGCGGGGGTGGGCGCCCTCCACTCCTTCTGGTATCGACGGAAGGTATGGCAGCTGCTAGCTGGGGGCGCTGAGAAAGAAGAGGTGGGGAAGCCTCTCCGCCGCTGGCAAAGGCTGGTTCAGTGGGAGGCGGTGCTGGCCATCTTGGTGATGGCCTCTGTGGCCGTCCTCATCACCAGGCCTGCCCTCCGCTATGGCTTTGGGGACCTGGCCTCCCCTTCGCTGGGGGAGGCGGGCCGGGGGGAGGACATCGCCCGCGCCTTCCTGGAGAGGGCCGACCAGAACATGAACGCCTTGAAGTCAGCGCGGGTGAGGGAGAGGCCGGGAGGCTCCAATTCGGCGGGCTGGACCGACTACGTCCTGGTGGCGCCCTCCACCATGCGCATCCAGACCAGCAACGGCGACGAGACCGTGGTCTGGTGGAACTTGATGTTCACGCGTAGGAGTGGACAGACCGCCTGGCAGATCGGCTTTTGGAGCCCCGTATACCGCTTCACCTGGCCCAACTACGTCTGGTCCGAGGTGGCCTATCGGCCGACCATCCTGGGCGAGGAAGAGGTGAACGGCGTGCGCTGCGCTATCGTCTCCTTCACCGATAGCGCAGGGAGCACCCGCCACACCTTATGGATCGGGGACGACGGCCTTGTGCGACGGGAAGAGGTGATCTCAGTGGGCTACCATGTCGTCAGGGAATACTTTGACTTTAACGCCCCCCTGGAGGTCACCATCCCAGAGGAGATCCCCCACGAGTAGCCACCATGTCCTACTTAAGGAGGTGATGGACATGTCCATGGGTTCCACACCCTCTGCCAAAGGCTCACCCACATCCACCCGGTGGTCTTTGGCACGGCTGGCTGGCTGCCTCTTAGGGGCCAGCGCAGCCCTGGCTGCACTGGCGATGGCCCTCCTCCCGGGGGACCCCGCCCTGGCCCACAAGCGCGAGGTGGTGAAGGGATACGCCATCGAGGTAGGGTTCTGGGAGGAGCCAGTCATCGCGATGTACCCTAACGCCCTGTACTTAAAGGTGACCCGTGCCGACAGCGGCGAGCCGGTGACGGGCGCGGAGGGCACCCTGAAGGTGGAGCTGACCACCATGGACGGGAGAGAGCGGCGGGAGGTGCTCCTTCTGCCCGTGCCCGATAGGCCAGGCATCTACACCAGCGAGCCCTTCATCATTAGCCAGCCCAAGGCATATGCCTGGCACATCTTCGGGCAGATAAGGGGGGAGTCAGTGGAGACAGTCCTGCACACAGACCCGGTGGAGGACCCATCCTCTCTCCAGTTCCCATCTGGCGGCGGGCCCTTTGGCAGCGAGGGCCCGGGCCTAGTACTTCCCCTCAGCGCCGTGGCCCTCGCCTAGGGCCTCCTGGGCGCTGGCAGCGGCATCTATGCTCTCCTTTCCAGGAGACGAGGCGCCTGAGGGAGCGAGGCCAGGGGGAAGGGCTTTTGACCGGCGCAGGAGCCCATGCTAAAATGAGGACGCCTGGGAGAGGGCGAGGCTTGAGGGCGCCTGGGGAGGTATTTGGCCGGCCTTAGGGGGTCTTCTCCGTGTCCTCCCACGGTTCGCGCATGAAGGAGTCTGGCTTAAGGGAAAAGTGCGGGGTATTCGGCATCTACGCCCCTGGTGAGGACGTGGCCAGGCTCACCTTTTATGGCATCTATGCCCTGCAGCACCGAGGCCAGGAGTCGGCGGGCATTGCCACTGGCGACGGGCAGCGCATCCACGTGCGCACAGGCATGGGCCTCGTATCCCAGGTATTCGATGAGGAGGACTTGCGCCACCTGCGGGGGCATGTGGCCATCGGACACACCAGGTATTCCACCACTGGCTCTTCCCTGCCGCAGAACGCCCAGCCCATCTTGGTGGAAGGCCCCAACGGGCCGGTAGCCGTAGCCCATAATGGCAACCTGGTGAACGCGGAGGCCCTACGTTACTCCCTGGAGGAGATGGGGGTACAGTTCCGCACCTCTACCGACACGGAGGTGATAGCCCATCTGCTGGCCAGCGCCCCAGGCCCCACCTGGCGGGAGCGCATCGCTGCCGTCATGCGCGTCCTCAAGGGGGCCTACTCCTTGGCCGTCCTCACCCCCACCAGCCTCATAGCCATGCGCGACCCATGGGGCATCCGGCCCCTCTGCCTGGGTCGTCTCAATGGCGGATATGTGGTGGCCTCCGAGACCTGCGCCCTCGATCACTTGGGGGCGGAGCTCATACGGGAGTTGGGGCCCGGCGAGGCCATGGTGGTGGACGAGGAAGGCATGGAGGTGTTCCAGGCCGCCCCCATCGAGCGCCCCTCCCTGTGCGTATTCGAGTTCATCTACTTTGCCCGCCCCGACTCGGTCCTCAGGGGCCAGCTGCTTTACCCGGTGCGCATGGCCATGGGGCGCGAGCTGGCGCGGGAACATCCGGTGGAGGCCGATCTGGTCATTGGCGTGCCCGACTCGGCCATCCCCGCTGCCATCGGCTACTCCCATGAGTCGGGCATCCCCTATGCCGAGGGTCTGGTGAAGAACCGCTATGTGGGCCGCACCTTCATCCAGCCCCACCAGCGTCTACGGGAGATGGGCGTGTACCTCAAGTTCAATCCCCTACGGGAGGTCATCGCTGGCAAACGGCTGGTGGTAGTGGACGACTCCATAGTGCGGGGTACCACCACCCCCAAGGTGGTGGAGATGTTGCGCCGGGCGGGGGCCAGGGAGGTCCACATGCGCATCTGCTCCCCACCCATCCGCCACCCTTGTCCCTTCGGCATTGATATGGCCACCCGGTGGGAGCTTATCGCCAACGAGAAGACGGTGGAGGAGATACGCCGCCACATCGGCGCCGACTCTCTGGGCTACCTGTCCATCGATGGCCTTATGCGGGCCATAGGCCAAAGCCGGGACACCTTCTGCACGGCCTGCTTCACCGGCGATTATCCCCTGCCCGTGCAGCTACAGATGGACAAGCTGGTCTTTGAGCGTCCCAGCCCTGGAGGCCGGCACCAGCCCGCGCTGACCGCCTGGAGCTGGGAGCGGGACCGTCGCTAGGCCATGCCAGAGGAGATGACCTACGCCCGCGCCGGGGTGGACCTGGACGCTGCCCAGCGCCTCAAGTCGCGGTTGGCCGAGCTAGTGCGCTTCACCCGCACCCCTCAGGTCCTGGCTGATGTGGGACCCTTCGCCGGCCTCTTCCGTGTGGACGGTTTCCAAGAGCCGGTGCTGGTGGCCACCTGCGATGGCGTGGGCACCAAGGCGCGCATCGCCTCCCTCCTGGGGGCATACCAGGCCATAGGCCGCGACCTAGTGGCCCTCAACGTCAACGACCTCCTCACCAGCGGCGCCCGTCCTTTGTTCTTTCTGGACTACATCGCCTCCCACCGCCTGGGGGAGGAGGCCATACTGGCCCTGGTGGAGGGGATGGTCCAGATGTGCCAGGAGGTGGGCTGCGCCCTGCTGGGAGGGGAGACGGCCGAGATGCCCGACATCTACCGTCCTGGCGACTTCGACCTGGCCGGCTTTGCCGTGGGAGTGGTGGAGCGGCAGGAGTTGATAGATGGCTCCCGCATCGCCCCTGGCGATGTGCTCTTGGGACTCCCCTCCGAGGGCCTCCACACCAACGGCTACTCCCTGGTGCGACGCGTCTTCCGAGTGGGCATGGGCGAGGACCCAGCGGCCGAGAGGGGCCGCCTAGAGGAGTACGTGCCTGAGCTGGGACGCACCCTGGGCGAGGAGCTGCTGCGCCCCCATCGCTGCTACTACCGGGAGGTGATGGCGGTACGGGGCCTGGTGAAGGGCATCGCCCACATCACGGGCGGAGGCATCGAGGCCAACGTGGCGCGGGTGCTACCGCCAGGGGTGCGGGCGGAGATCCATTGGGGGTCATGGGAGGTGCCTCCCATCTTCCATCTGCTGCAAGCGCGGGGCCACATCCCCCCCGAGGAGATGCGCCGCGTCTTCAACATGGGCATCGGCATGGTGCTGGTGGTGAGCGAAGCGAAAGCACAGCAGGTGTTATCCTCTATCCAGGCCATCGAGCACATGGGATATGTTGTGGCCGAGTGAGACAGGGATGAAACCCAGCGGAAGATTGACACCTACACGGAAACGTGTAAGCTTGGGGACAAAAAGAAATAAGGCCCATGGCAGTACAGGTCGTTCATGAGAGAAGGCGTCTGGGGGTCACAAGCAATCATCCTGTGCAGGCGGTATGCCAGGCTTATCGGGGGCACCCGGTTAGGAGACGCCCCATCGTCATCGACCTCTATCTCAAATCTCACAACGGAGACGAATGGTTCTTTGAGATGAAAAGCCCGAAGCGAAATGAGGATCAGGCAGTCGGGGCAGTCAGGAAGATGCTCATGGTTCATGGGGTTAGGGGTGCTGGTCCGCCTGCTGTGCAGACATATTACGCAATGGCTTACAACCCTTACGGAGACGACCGTAGCGCCTACGCCGAGAGCATAGCGAAGAAATGCCTCGACTGCGACACCATGGTGCTCATGGGTAAAAAGTTCTGGGACCTAATAGGTGGCCCAGGCACATACGAGGAGGTGTTGGGGCTTTACAGACAAGTCGGGCGGGAATTCAAAGATGAAGTCCGGGTGAGGTTAGTCTCATGATCGCCCTCATATCTGTGTCTGATAAGAGGGGGGTGAAGGAGCTGGCCTTGGGGCTGGCGGAGCTGGGCTTCGATATCTACTCCACCGGGGGCACCCAGCGTTACCTCCTGGAAACGGGCCTCCCCGTCCACTCCATCTCCTCCCTCACAGGGTTCCCGGAGATCCTGGATGGGCGGGTCAAGACCCTCCACCCCTTCGTGCATGCCGGCATCCTGGCCCGCCGCGAACGCCCAGAGCATATGGAGGAGCTGCAACGCAGCCAGATCCCCACCATTGACCTCGTCTGCGTCAACCTCTACCCCTTTGCTGAGACAGTGGCCCGTCCACACCGCCTGGAGGAGGCCCTGGAGCAGATAGACATTGGCGGCCCTACCCTTCTGCGGGCAGCGGCCAAAAACTTCCCCTCGGTCATCGTCCTTTCGGACCCCGACGACTATGAGCCGGTGCTGGAGATGTTGCGGGAGGGGGAGGTGCCCATGGCCGTGCGCCGCCGTCTGGCGGCCAAAGCCTTCCAGCACGTGGCCGCCTACGACTCCATCATCGCCCAGTACCTGCGCGAGGAGGAAGAGCTCTTCCCCCTCCAGCTCACCGTGGCCCTGGAGAAGGTGCAGGACCTGCGCTACGGCGAGAACCCCCACCAGAGGGCCGCCCTCTACCGCCTGCTGACCCCGGGCCCTGGCACGGGGATGGCCACGGCCCGCCAGCTCCACGGTCGGGAGCTATCCTATAACAACATCATGGATGCCGATGCCGCCTGGCAGGCGGTGTGCGATTTCCAAGAGCCCACGGTGGTCATCGTGAAGCACGCCAACCCCTGCGGCCTCGCCTCCCGTCCCCACTTGGCGGAGGCCTTCCAGCTGGCCTTCCAGGGCGACCCCATCTCCGCCTTCGGAGGCATCGTGGCCGTAAATCGCCCTGTAGACCTGGCCCTGGCCCAGGCCATAAGGGAGGCCCGCCACCCCACCAGCGGCCAGAGGCTCTTCCTGGAGGTCATTATCGCCCCCGAGTATGAGGCGGAGGCCCTGCTCCTCCTAAAGAAGAGCCCTAACCTGCGCATCCTCCAGGTGAGCTCGCCCCCTGCCGATCACCTGACCTATCGCCACGTCTCGGGGGGCCTTTTAGTCCAGGAGCCCGACCGCTACCCGGACCATCAGCTGGAGATGAAGGTGGTCACCAAAAGGGCCCCCTCACCCCAGGAGATGGAAGATCTCCTCTTCGCCTGGAAGGCCTGCAAACACGTCAAGTCCAACGCCATCGTGGTGGCCAAGGACAAGGCCCTTTTGGGCATGGGAGCTGGCCAGCCCAACCGCGTCCAGAGCGTGCGCCTGGCTACCGAGGGAGCGGGGCCGCGAGCCCAAGGGGCGGTCCTGGCATCCGACGCCTTCTTCCCCTTCCCCGACTCGGTGGAGGAGGCGGCCAGGGCAGGCATCACCGCCATCGTGCAGCCCGGGGGATCGGTGCGGGACGAGGAGGTGATCAGGGCCGCCGACCACCATGGCCTGGCCATGGTCTTCACCGGGGTCCGCCACTTCCGTCACTAGGGGGCAGGACATGGTCTCCGTGGATGTAGTCGTCCCTGTCTACAACGAGGAGCAGGACCTGCCCCGCAACATCCCTATTCTACACTCCTTCCTTTCGTCGCCTGTCTTTCCCTATGCCTGGCGCATCGTTATCGCCGACAACGCCAGCACCGACGCCACCCCCCAGGTGGCCCAGGAGCTGGCGCAAAGCCTCTCCGGCGTTGAGTACCTGCGCATCGAGCAGAAGGGCCGAGGCATCGCCCTGCGCACCGCCTGGGGCCGCTCCCAGGCCGACATCGTGAGCTATATGGACGTAGACCTGTCCACCGACCTCTCGGCCTTCCCCTCTCTGATAAAGGCGGTGGCCGAAGAGGGCTATCATCTGGCCATCGGCACCCGGCTGGCCCGCGGCGCCCAGGTGAAGCGCTCCTTACGTCGCACCTTCCTCTCCCGCGCCTATATGCTCATCCTCAAGGCTACCCTTCACGTCCACTTCAGCGATGCTCAATGTGGGTTCAAGGCCCTGCAGCGCCTGGTGGCCCAACGTCTTCTCCCCCTTACCAAGGACGTGGGCTGGTTCTTCGACACCGAGCTTCTGGTGCTGGCCGAGCGGGCCGGTTACCGCATCGCCCAGATCCCCGTGCGCTGGCACGAGGACCCCGACTCCCGTGTGCGCATCCTGCCCACGGTGGCCCAGGACCTGCGGGGCATCTGGCGCCTGCTGCGAGAGCGCCCCTGGCAAGCCCTAGCTGTCGAGGGGTCCCGGCCGCCCGCAGTCAGGTAGGGCTTCTCCCCTCTGCCTTCTTCCTCTATCATCAAGTGGGGGCATGATCGAGCGTTATACACGGCCCCAGATGGGCCGCATCTGGTCGCAGGAGAACAAGCTCCGCAAGTGGCTACAGGTGGAGGTGGCCGTGGCTGAGGCGTGGGCGGAGCTAGGGCGCATACCGCCCGCCGCTTTGGAGGCCATACGCCGGGCCACCTACGACCTGGAGCGTTGGCGCCTCTACGAGCAGGAGATGCACCACGACTTCAACGCCTTCCTACGCACCGTGGCCGATTCCCTCCCACCAGAGGCGGCCAGCTACCTCCACCTGGGCCTCACCTCCTACGACGTGGAGGATACGGCCCTCAGCCTCATGATCCAGGAGGCAGCCCAACTCCTGGTGGAGGACGTGGACCAACTGCGAGAGGCCATCGCCCAAAGGGCACGGGAACACAAATACACAGTGATGGCCGGGCGCACCCACGGGGTGCACGCCGAACCCACCACCTTCGGCCTCAAGCTAGCCCTTTGGTGGGACGACCTGGGACGCCACCGCCAGCGCCTCCTGCAAGCCAAGGAGGAGATGGCGGTGGGCAAGATATCGGGGCCCGTGGGCACCCACGCCACCGTCCCCCCGGAGGTGGAGGAGAAGGTGTGCGCCCGCCTAGGCCTCCGCCCCGCCCCCACCTCGGACCAGGTTCTCTCCCGCGACCGCCACGCCTACTTCTTGGCCACCATCGCCCTCACAGGCGCCAGCCTCGAGCGCTTCGCCACCGAGGTGCGACACCTGCAGCGCACAGAGGTGCGGGAAGTGGAGGAGCCCTTCGTCTCGGGGCAGACGGGCTCCAGCGCCATGCCCCACAAGCGCAACCCCGAGAAGTGCGAGCGCATCTGCGGCCTGGCCCGCCTCCTGCGTGGCTACGCCTTGGCCGTCACGGAGAACATCGCCCTCTGGCACGAGAGGGACATCTCCCACTCCTCCGTGGAACGGGTGGCCCTGCCCGACGCCTGCATTGTGCTAGACTATATGCTGGACCTCTTCACCCAGGTGGTACAAGGGATGCGCGTCTATCCGGAGCGGATGAAGGCCAACCTGGACATCACCTGCGGCCTCATCTTCTCCCAGCGTGTCCTCCTGGCTCTCATGGAGAAGGGTCTCCCCCGCCCCATGGCCTACGAGGTCGTCCAGCGCAACGCCATGCGGGCTTGGGAACAAGGCCTTTCCTTCCGCCAGCTCCTGGGCCAAGACCCGCAGGTCTCCTCCCTCCTGAGCCCCCAGCAGCTGGATGCCCTCTTCGACCTCCAGTACTATTTGCGCTATGTGGACCAAGTCTTCACGAGGGTGGGCCTGTGAAAGAGGTGTTACTGGAGAGCCACCTAAACTTGCCCCTCTACCGGCGGGGCAAGGTGCGCGATACCTACGACTTAGGGGATCGCCTGCTGATGGTGACCACAGACCGTATCTCCGCCTATGATGTGGTGCTGCCTACAGGCATCCCTGGTCGAGGCCTTGTCCTCACCCAGCTCTCTGCCTTCTGGTTCCAGCTCACGGGGGACGTGGTCCCCAACCACTTCCTGTACCTGGTGGAGGGGCCCGAGGCCGAGGCTCTGGGCCTTCCCAGGGAGATGGTCGGGCGGGCCATGGTGGTGCGCAAGGCCCGGCGGCTGGACGTGGAGTGCATCGTGCGCGGCTATCTCACGGGCTCCGCGTGGCAGGAGTATCGCGAGCGGGGTACTGTCTGGGGCCACAAGCTCCCAGAGGGTCTGGTGGAGTCCCAGGAGCTGCCTGAGCCCCTCTTCACCCCCACCACCAAGGCGGAGACAGATCACGACCGCCCCTTGACCTTTCGGGAGATGGCCAACATGGTGGGTGAGGAGGCAGCTCACATCATGCGTGTGCGCAGCCTCGCCCTCTACGGCTACGCTCGCCAATACGCTCGGGAGCGGGGCATCATCATCGCCGACACCAAATTCGAGTTTGGGTGGGTGGACGACGAGCTGGTGGTGATAGATGAGCTCCTCACCCCTGATTCCAGCCGTTTCTGGCTGGTGGAGGATTATCGCCCAGGCGGCCCCCAGCACAGCTACGACAAACAGCTGGTGCGCGACTACCTGGACAGCATGGGCTGGGACCGCCGCCCTCCGGCCCCTCCCCTGCCGCCAGAGGTGGTGGCCGAGACGGCCCATAGGTACTTGGAGGTGTTCCAGCGGCTCACCGGGCAGGAGCTGCTGATACCAGCATCGGAGTGATGCCTAGGTTCCTAGCCCGCGTCTACATCACCCTCAAGCCAGGGGTGAACGACCCCCAAGGGCTCACCATACGCCACGCCCTTCACCAGCTTGGGTACACCGCCGTGGCCTCTGTGCGGGCCGGCAAGTATCTGGAGATCTGGATGGAGGCGGCTGACCATCAGGAGGCCACCAAACAGGTGGAGGAGATGTGCCACCGCCTCCTGGCCAACCCCGTCATCGAGACCTTTCGCCTCCAAGTGGAGGAGACCTCATAGCGCCTCCTTGAAGAGGCGCAACACGCGGGTCCAGGCGTCCTGGGCGGCGCGGGGGTTGTAGACGTCGGGACGGGTGTCGTTGAAGAAGGCGTGCTGGGTCCCGGGGTATACGTGGATCTCGAACTGCTTGCCGTACCTCTCTAGGGCAGCCCTCAGCTCCTCCGCCCGCCGCGCCGGCTCCACCCACGGGTCGTTCTCGGCGTAGATGGCCAAGACAGGCCCCCTTATGTTCTGCACCCGGTCGATGGGCTCGGGGTTGACACCGTAGAAGGGGGCCACAGCGCGGATATGGGGGCTCTCGCAAGCCAGCTCCAGGGCCAGCCCACCCCCCATGCAGAAGCCGATGGCCCCAATGCCCCGGCCCTGAATATAAGGCTGAGAGGCCAAGAAGGCGGCGGCGGCCACCAGCTCCCTTACCGCCTTCCTCATGTCCAGGGAGGTCATGAGGCGCTCCGCCTCCCCAGGGTCGGCGGTCACCCGGCCGTGGTAGAGGTCCGGGGCCAGGGCGGCGAACCCCTCAGAAGCGAAACGGCGACATACATCTTTGATGTGCTCATCCAGGCCCCACCACTCCTGCACGACGATGACGCCCGGCAGGGGGCCAGGGCCCTCCGGACGCGCCAGAAAGCCCGTGGCTCTCTCCCCATCGACAGGGAAGCTGACCATCTCCGTCACCACCTGAGTCATAGGCTCCACCTCCTTTCACAGGGTTCCTTTGGTAGTGGGTATCTCGCCTCCTAAGCGGGGTTCGGGACGGGTGGCCTGACGCAGCGCCAGGGCCAGGGCCTTGAAGATGGCCTCGGCACGATGATGGTCGTTCTCGCCCGAGAGGAGGCGCGCGTGTAAGTTGAGACGTCCGCCCTGGGCCAGGGCCTGCAGGAGGTGACCTATGAGCTCCGTGGGCAAGGAGCCCAACATATCCCTCCTGAAGGCGGCCTCCACGTGAGCCCAAGGCCTCCCTCCCAGGTCCACCGCCACCAGGGCTAGGGCATCGTCCATGGGGACCAACGCATGTCCGAAGCGGACGATACCCCGCCTCTCCCCCAGAGCCTCATCGAGAGCGTGGCCCAAGGCCAGCCCCACGTCTTCCACCAGGTGATGCGCCTCCCGCTCTAGGTCGCCGCTCGCCTCCACGACCAAATCAAATAGCGCGTGGCGGGCCAGCTGCTCCAGCAGATGGTCCAGCATGCCGATGCCCGTGCGCACCTGATAACGCCCCTGCCCGTCCAGGTCCACCTCCACCGCCACCTGCGTCTCTGAGGTCTGGCGCTGGTAGCGACCGCGCCTCTCCATTCCACCACTCCTTAACTCAGGCGCTGAACAGCAGCCAGCAGCCTTTCGGTGTCCATGGGGCGGCCGGCGGAGATGCGCAGGTGGTGACGCAACGAAGGATGCGCGTAGCAGCGTACCAGCACCCCCGTACGTCGCAACTCCTGCCACACCTCCCGCGCATCCCTCCCCATCACCCGACAGAGGAGGAAGTTGGCCTGGGAAGGGTACACTTCTAGCCAGGGGATGGAGGAGAGGCCTTGGGCCATCCTCTCCCTCTCGGCCACGATGGCCCTTATGCGCTCCTGTAGCACCCCCAAGTCCTCCAAGGAAGCAAGGGCGGCTACCTGGGCGGCTACATTGACGTTATATGGCATCTTGGCCTTCAGCACAAGGGCGGCCATCTCCTTGGCCATGATGCCGTAGCCGATGCGCAGCCCGGCCAGGCCGGCCCATTTGCTAAAGGTACGCAGCACCACCAGGTTCTCCCTCTCCACGGCCAAGGGGTAGAAGGTGTGGCGGCGGCCTGGCCACTCCTGCTCGGCGAACTCCACATAGGCCTCGTCCACCACTACCAGGGCGCCGGTGGCCAGCAAGGCCTCCAGCTCTTCCCTCTGCACCAGGTTGCCCGTGGGGTTGTTAGGGGAGGCCAAGAAGCATACCGCCTCCGCCCCACGAAGAGCGCGGGCCATGGCTTCCACATCTAGGGAGAAGTCAGGGCGACGGGCCACCTCCACCACCTCCCCGCCATACAGACGGGCCAAGAACCCGTACATGCCAAAGGTAGGCTGGGCCACCACCACCCGCCGCCCCGGCCCCACCCACAGCCGGCAGATGACGTCTAAGAGGTCATCGGACCCCGCGCCACAGACGATGTGCCCTTCGTCCACCCCCAGGCCATGGGCCAAGGCCCGCCTCAGCTCCCGCTGCCAAGGGTCGGGGTAAAGGTGGGCCGTGGACAGGCCAATTAGGGCTGCCATGGCCTTAGGGGATGGGCCGTACGGGTTCTCGTTGCCGTCCAGTTTGGCCAGCATGTCTGGGGCAATGCCCAGCTCCCTGGCCACCACCTCTGGAGGGTCGATGGGCTCGTATCCCTCCATCTCGGCGATGTAAGGGCGGGCCAAGGGGAAGGAGGCCATCTCAAGCCTTCCTCACCCTGCGGGCCTCCACGGCCGCGGCATGGCCCGTGAGGCCCTCGGCCCTGGCGATGGCCGCAGCCAGGGGGGCCAGCTCCCCCGCCTCCTCCCGCGTTATGTCGACATATGTGATGACCTTCAGAAAGTCCCAGACCCCCAAGGGAGAGGAGAAGCGAGCGCTGCCCCCGGTGGGCAGGACGTGGCTGGGCCCTACCACATAGTCGCCCAGGGACTCAGCAGCCGCCGGCCCGAGGAAAACACATCCCACGTTCCGCACCAGGGGTAGGAGGGCTCGTGGCTCCCGCACATGCAGGCAGAGGTGCTCCGGGGCCAGGGCGTTGGCCAACTCCATAGCCTCCCGCAGATCCGACAGCGCCACCATGGCCCCCCTGGCAGCCAGGGCCCGCTGGGCCACCTCCCGGCGGGCCAGACGCGGCAGGCCCCATTCCAGATGCTTTTGCACCGCATCCAGCAGCCCCTCCTGGGTGACTATGAGGACCACCGTGGCCAGCTCGTCGTGCTCGGCGCCGGCCAGCATGTCGACGGCCAACAGGGCGGGGTCAGCCCCATCATCGGCCACTATCACCGTCTCCGAGGGCCCGAAGATGCCATCGATGCCCACTTGGCCGAAGAGGAGCCGCTTGGCAGTGGCCACGAAGATGTTGCCAGGGCCACAGATCTTGTCCACCGGTGGTACGGTGGCGGTGCCATAGGCCAGGGCGGCGATGCCCTGCACGCCACCGGCGCGGAAGACGCGGGACACCCCAGCTAGGCGGGCCGCCACCAGCTTCTCGGGCGCCACTCGCCCGTCGGGGCGGGCGGGGGTGGCCATCACCACCTCCCCCACCCCGGCCACGCGGGCGGGGATGGCCGTCATGAGCACAGTAGACGGATAGGAGACGACGCTGCCCGGCACATAGATGCCCACCCTCTCCAACGGCCGCACCACCTGGCCTGCTCCATCGCCTTGGAAAGCCCGCTGGGCGTTCTCCAACTGGCGACGGTGGAAGGCCTCCACCCGACGCGCCGCCTCCTGCAAGGCCTCCCGCAGAGGGATGGGCACTTCCTCCCACGCCCGGAGGATCTCCTCCTCCGTCACTACCAGAGGGGCATCGAGGGGTAGGCCGTCCAACAGGTGGTTATAGCGGGCCACGGCCTCGTCGCCTTGGGCCCGCACATCGGCCAGGATATATGCCACCACCTCCTGCACCGATAGGTCTGCCCCGAAGACCTCCCGCACTTTCTCCCGCACGTGGGGAGGCAGCTCCTCCTCGGGCGGAGGACGGCCCAGGAGCCAACGACGCGCTTCCTCCAGTCCTTTGAGCACTAGCACAGGTAAGCCCTCACTGCCTCCATCCCTTTCTCCACCGATGTCTCCAGGAAGAAGCGTATGCGTTCAGGGGTGAGATAGCGCACCGCCTCCTCCACCAGTTGGGGCAGGGTCTTGACGAACTGGGCGAAGGCCTCGGGTGTCTCGATGCCCGCCTCCTCCAGATAGCGACTGGCGATGAAGCGAAAACGTTCCCATTCCGGCGGCCTGCTGGCTACCCGCAGGGTGATCTCCCGCCAGCGGGACATGGTCTCGGCGTCCACAAAACCCAGGTCGATGCCCATGTCTGCCCGGGCCAGCTCTGATACGATATGGGCTACCAGCTCTGGGTCCCGCCTCCCCTCCCGGTCCATAGAGAACTGGACGGCCCGGTCTAGGATGTTGGCCCAGCAGTCGCCGCCTAGGGGCGAGCGCTCGCCGAAAAAGGGCCTGTATATCTGAGTTATCCATATCTCGTCCATGACCAAGTGAGTTATATAGCCAGCTACAAAGGCTGCCATATGAGGCGGGATGGCGTGGGCGTCCGCCAGATGGGGCTGGGCGCGCAAGAACTCGGCCACCCCGTCCTGATGGCCGAAGTTGGTCAGATCGAAGAAATGGGTCACCTTCCGGTCCCACCGAGTGAGGACCCGTATATCGGGGGTAGTGGAGCCCAGGTAGAGGGCACCGCGGTGACCATCCAGAATGGGATGTCGCAGCCTATCACCTATCTCCTTGGCCACTACTGTGTGCAGGCCCAGGGGAGGCACCCTATCACCTCACGTTAGATTGTAGCAGAGCCTGCCACGGCCACCGGCCGCAGCGAGTCCAGGAGCAAGCGCAAAAGCTCGCCGCGCCTCCCTGTGGGGGTGTGCCGCCCCACCACCACACAGGTGGTGGAGCGGAAGAGCACGTCGATGGCCTTCAAACGGTTCTCGGCTAGGGTGCGGCCTGTCTCCGTCCCCTCGATGAGGAGATCGGCGTCCTCCGGCACAAACCCCTCTGAGGCACCCGCCGTGGGTATGACCCTGTACCGCCAGAGATGGCGACTCCGGGCATAATGGTCAGCGATGGCCACGAACTCGGAAGCGATGCGCACCAGTGGCCGCCCCTCCCGACGCCAAAAGGATATGGCTTCCTCCATGGTCTCCACTGGCAAGTCCACGCTCACTACAGCGCTCATGTTAAAGGCCCCTTTGCCCAGGTCCAGGGCCACGGCCACCGGGCTGGACGGGAACCGATAGATATGCTCAAGGAAGCAGTCGCGCCCAGTGAAGGCCAGATCGAAGGCACCCAGGGCCACCATCTGGGGCATATCCTGCGGGCGGATGACCTTGGCCTCGATGCCGTCCCATGGCCCAAGGGGTCTCCTTTCCCCCTCAGCATACCCGGGGAAAGAGAGCCCCGCCTCGGCTAGGGCCCCCAGGACATGAGGCTTTTGGTGGCCATCGGGGAGGGCCACCCGCAACACCTCCCGCTCCCGAGCAGGGGGACGCGGCCTCAGACCTAGCCCTCCCAGGGAAGCCGGTAACCTCATCCCTGGCACGGACGAAAGCCCCAAAGAGGCCAGGGCCGACAGCACCCAGCCCATGTCCAAGGCCTTGATCGCCTGACGATGGGCGATGACCACAGGCGGCCCCTCCAGCACAGCTAGCAGGGGCACAAGCCCCCTCTTGACTACCTCTTCCTCGTGGCTGGCCAAGGCCAGGGCCAGGTCGGCGTCCTCAGGTGGGTAGGCCTCGGCGCTCCCCCAGACGGGGATGATGCGGTATCGGGGCAAGCGCAGGGCCAAGGCCAAGGCCTCCGCCAGATGGGGGAACTCGGTGACGATGCGGGGCTCTGCCAAGCGGGAGAGGTCCGCCAGCGTCTGGGCCGTTGAGGGGGCGGCCATCAGAAAGAGGGTGGGGCCCGCCAAGGGAAGGGACCCCAGCTTCACCACCCCCTGCCGAGGGTTGCGGGCCAAGAACTCTTCCACCCACGCCGCCCCGCAGATACCCACATGGTACTGCCCTAAAGCGATCTGGACGGGTATATCCCGCTCTCGAAAGACCCTCACCCGGGCCCGCCCGTCCAGGGACAGACGATATGACCGCGAGCCTTCGCCGTAGCCAGGTACATCCAGGCCCACCTGGGACAGGAGCTGGGAGATGGGACGGCGCAGCTCCCCCGCTGGCAAGGCTATCTTTATCACTTCTCGGCGCCTCCCGACAAAACGGTCAAGGCCTCATCCACGCTCCCCACCTGCTGACCGGCCGACGCCCCAGCGCCAAAGGCCACCATGCCCTGGGGTCCCACCAGCAGACGGGGCCCTCCCCAAGAGACGCCGCGGGCCAGGGCCACCTGGGCAGGCAAACCTCTCTCCCGTAGGGCGGAGGCGGCTTGAAAGGCCGCAGCTACGGTAGTTGCTGCCCCATCGGCCGGTTCCACCCAAACCGTGGCTGCTGCCACAGGAGGCCTGGTGACCAACGGCAGAAGGCGCCCCATGTACAGGGCGAAGCCGGAGGCGGGGACCTGGCGGCCACACAGCACCTCCACCAGGGCGTCGTAGCGACCGCCTCCCCCCACCACCACATCCCCCACCAAGAGCTGGAACACGGGGCCCGTATAGTACTCGAAATTGCGGACCATGGCCCCCGTCACCGTCGGCACCAGGCCCAGAGCCTCCAGGGTCTCAGCCAAGGCCTCCAGCTCGTCTAGGGGACGGGCGACCTCCGGTAAGGCCTGGGCGAAGGCTGCCCGCAGGTTGCGCACGTAGTTGGCCCCTTGCCCCTCCTCCCTCAGCAAGAGGTCCACCGCGGGCCCCAAGTCAGGGATGCGACCTCGCAGTTGGGCCAGGGCCTCCTGCTCCCCGTCCAGTATGGCGTCGTATAGACGGAGCTGCTCCCCGGCGCTGAGGCCTGTCCTTTCCAGGACCGCCCGCACAAGGCCCGGATGGGAGAGGCGCACCCCCAGGGCGCCCAGCCCCAGCCGGGCTAGCACCTCCCGGCCCAGAAGCACCAGCTCCACGTCCCCCAGGGGCTGCGTATCGCCCAGCAGCTCCACCCCACACTGCCACTCCTCCCTCTCCCCCTCCGTGAAGCGGAAGACGTTCTGTACGTAGAAGAGCTTGGCCAGCGGCGCTCCCATCATATGCTCGATGTAAAGACGGGCCACGGGTATGGTGCTATCGGGGCGCAGTACAACCCTCTCCCCGCTCCAGCCGTCCCAGTCCAGGAAGGAGTAGACTCGGCCCAACATCTGGGCGGAGAGGGTGCCGGCGGCGGTGAACAGAAAGAGGTGTTCAATGGTGGGGGTCCGCACCTCCTGGTAACCCCACTCACGACAGGTGAGGCGAAACACCTCCTCTACTTGCCGGAAGCGCTCCATCTCCTCCGGCAAGAGGTCGTGCATGCCTGGGCAGCGCAACGGCTCTTCCATAGGGCTGCAGACGAGGGACAAGAACATTCTAATGCCCTCGCCCATTAGGGGCAAAAGGGAGGCCATATAATGGAGGCTGAGGCCATCTCTTCATGCGCTGGGCGTTGGCATACGGGCGTCCCCGGGGGGTTTACCTCTGGCCCATCCTTCTGGCCCTCCTTTTGGCCGCCTGCGCCGGGCCTGATGCCCCTCCCGGGGCCGTGCACGTCCTTCAAGCGCAGGGGCAGGTGGGGCCAGTGATGGCCCGCTACATCGGTCGCGGCCTTGGCCATGCCGAGGCCAAGGGGGCCGGGGCAGCAGTGATCCTCCTGGACACCCCCGGAGGCCTCTCCTCCTCCATGGACGACATCGTCAAACGCATCATGGGAGCCAAGGTGCCAGTGGTGGTATACGTGTGGCCGCCAGGGGGCCGAGCCGCTTCCGCTGGCACCTTCATCGTCATGGCCAGCCACGTGGCGGCCATGGCCCCGGGCACCAGCATCGGTGCCGCCACCCCTGTGGCCATAGGGGGCGAGGACCTAGGCGAGACCCTCCAGGACAAGGCCACCAACGACGCCGCCGCCCGCATCCGGGACATCGCCCGCCTCAGGGGCCGCAACGCCAACTGGGCGGAGGCGGCGGTGCGTCAGGCGGCCTCCGCTGGCGCCCAGGACGCCCTGCAGCTAGGGGTGGTGGAACATGTGGCCCCCGACCTGGCTACCCTACTGAAGGAGGTGGATGGCAAGCGCGTCACCTTGCAGGACGGTCGGGTGGTGGAGCTGCGCACCGCCTCCGCGCCCATAACCTTCAATAGAATAAGCCCCGTAGAGCGCTTCCTAGACCTCATCGGCGATCCCAACATCTCCCTGCTCCTTTTGAGCTTAGGGGCGTTGGCCCTCCTTTATGAGATAGTCAATCCAGGGGCCATATTTCCAGGAGTCTTCGGCCTTATCGCCATTATCCTGGGGTTCTTCGCCCTTAGCGTCATCCCCTTCAGCTGGGCGGGGCTGGCCCTCGTCCTGGTGGGCATCGCCCTTCTGGTGTTGGAGGTGTTCGTCACTAGCCACGGCATCTTGGGGGTGGGAGGAGTGGTGGCCCTCATCTTGGGGGCCATGTTCCTCACCCCTGGCAACCCCCGCTTCGCCGGCCCCAGCTTGGAGGTGAACCGCTGGCTGGCCTATGGCCTGGCTGCTGGGATGGGGCTATTTTTTGCCACCATCGTGGTAAACGTGGTGCGCGCCCGGCGTCGTCCCGCCCTGATGGGCCCGGACACCATAATAGGGGAGAAGGGGGTGGCCAGGTCGCCCCTCAACCCCAGAGGGTTCGTGATGATAAAGGGGGAGTACTGGCAGGCAGAGACGGAGGAAGGGGAGGTGCAGCCGGGAGAGGAGGTCATCGTCGTGGGGCGTGAAGGGTTGCGTCTGAAGGTGAGGAAGCGACAAGGAGGTGAGGAAAAATGACCCAACGAGAGGCCGGGGCCCGCATAGCCGATTGGCTAGCCCGTGTGCTGACCATCCTGGGCTATGTCCTGGCCATCCCCCTTTTCTGGATGGCCATCCGCATCGTGCAGGAGTACGAGAGGGGGGTTATATTCCGCCTGGGTCGCTTGGTAGGGGCCAGGGGCCCAGGCCTATTCTTCATCCTCCCCTTCGTCGAGAGGATGGTGAAAGTGGACCTGCGGGTGGTGACCATGGACGTTCCCCGCCAGGAGGCCATCACCCGCGACAACGTCACCGTCAAGGTAGATGCCGTCATCTACTTCCGCGTAGTGAACCCCGAGGACGCGGTGGTGAAGGTGGCCGATTACATCCGGGCCACCTCGCTTATCTCCCAGACCACCCTGCGTAACGTCATCGGCCAGTCGGAGCTGGACGAGCTCCTATCGCGGCGGGAGCAGGTGAACATGCGGCTGCAGCAGATCATCGACGAGGCCACCGAACCTTGGGGAGTGAAGGTGACGGCGGTGGAGGTGCGGGACGTCATCCTCGCTCCCGAGATGGTGCGGGCCATCGCCCGCCAGGCGGAGGCGGAGCGAGAGCGACGGGCCAAGGTCATCAACGCTGAGGGCGAGTTCCAGGCCGCCCAACGCCTGGCCGAGGCCGCCCAGGTCATGGCCCAGAACCCCATCACCGTGCAGCTCCGCTTCCTGCAAACCCTCTCGGAGATCTCCACCGAGCGCAACAGCACCATAGTCTTTCCCATCCCCATCGACCTCATCCAGGCCTTTGTCGACCGGACACGGGGAGGGCCAAGGGGCAGCTAGCCACGCAGGGTGACATCACCGGCTTCGACGGCCACCAGGGTGCCGTCGGGGCGGCGCACCAGCAGGTGGCCTTGGGTATCCACGTCCTCGGCCAGCCCCTCTATCACTTCCTGGCCCCGGGAAACCCGCACCTGCTGCCCTAGGGTGATGAGCCGCTCCCGCCACCGCCGCCACACCTCCTCTGGCGATGCGCCCTCCAAGAGGGCCTCCAGATGGTTAAGGATGGCAGCGAGAACCTCCTCCCTGGCCACCTCCCGCCCCAGCTCGTGCCGCAGACTGGTGGCCACCTCGGCCAGCTCGGGGAAGCTGGCTATATCCATGTTCACGTTGACCCCGATGCCCACCAAGGAGTAGAGCACCTCATCACCCCTTATCTCCGTCTCGATGAGGACGCCGGCCACCTTCCGCCTCCCGAGCCAGACATCGTTGGGCCACTTTATGCCCGCCCGCAGGGGGGTTGTCTCCTCCAACGCCCGGGCCACGGCCAGGGGGGCCGCCATGGCCAGCTGGGCCACTTGGGTCCTTGGGGGGCGGAGCACCACCGTCAGATAGAGGTTCTGGCCGGGCGGCGAGACCCACGACCGGCCCAAGCGCCCCCGGCCGGCTGTCTGCTCGTCGGCCACCACTACCGTGCCGGGAGGGGCACCAGCCTCCGCCTCCCGTCGGGCCGCGTCCTGCGTGGAGGAGGTGATGGTGCAGTATATGAGGGAGCGACCAAGCCAGCGGGTGGTGAGGCGCTCCTGCAAATGGGGCAAATGGAGCCAGGTCATATCATACCCCCTTCATGCGACGCAGGAAGGCGCGGGCCACCTCCCGGTCGTCACACGGGTAGGAAGAGGAGCCAGCGTAGACATGGGTCTCGTGCCCTTTGCCCGCCAGAACCACCACATCCCCCTCCCCAGCCATGCTCAGGGCATGGGCAATGGCCTGGCGGCGGTCCGGCACCACCAGGTAGTCGCGCCCCTCCTCCCGCCCCGCCTCCTGCAGGCCAGCCACTATCTCCTGGAATATGGACTCTCGCTCCTCATCGTAAGGGTTGTCGTCGGTGACGATGACGTAGTCCGCCATCTGGCCAGCGATGCGCCCCATAGGCCGGCGGCGATGGCGGTCTCGCCCCCCAATACAGCCGAACACGAGGACGACCCTGCCCCGCGCGCTCTGGCGGGCCAAGGCGAGCAGGCGGGCCAGGGCCTGGGGGGCGTGAGCATAATCCACCACCACCGGGAAAGGCTGCCCTTCGTCCACCAGCTCCAGACGCCCGGGAGCTCCCCGCCAAGAAGCCAGGCCCTGTGCCACCACCGGCAGGGGAAGGCCCATGGCCAGGGCGGTGGCCGTCCCCGCCAGGGCCCCCATCACCCCCGCTTCCCCCGGGACGGCCACCTCTACCTCCGTTTCCCCCCAAGGTGTGCGGAGATGGAAGGCCACCCCCCAACCCCGAGGTCGCACGTCCAGAGCCCGCACCTGGGCCCCTGGGCCCAGGCCATAGGTCAGCACCTCGGCTTGGGTGAGGGAGCGGAAGTAGGACCAACTGGGGTCATCGGCGTTGAGGATGGCCCACTTCCCCACGCCCTTGCTGGGGGCCTCGTCCAGCAGGGAGAAGAGACGGCCCTTGGCGGCGCGATAAGCTTCCCAGGAGCCATGGAAGTCCAAGTGATCCTCCCCCAGATGGGTCATGACCGCCACGTCGAAGTAGGCGTCCTCCACACGGCGGAGGGCTAGCCCATGGGATGTGCACTCTACCACAGCATATCGGCACCCATGAGCCACCATGGCTGCTAGGGCCGCCTGCAGCTCGGGGGCCTCAGGGGTGGTACGGCCCTCCCAACCCTCCAGGCCAAGGCCCACATCCATCCCTGCCGTGCCCATGAGCCCCACCTGGTGGCCGTCATATCGTAAGAGGTGAGCAATAAGGTGAACCAGGCTCGTCTTCCCATCGGTTCCCGTCACGCCGATGACGGTAAGCCTCATAGCGGGGAAGCCGTGGAAGGCGGCCGCCAACCGGGAGAGAGCTGCGCGGGCATCCTCCACCACTAAGGTGGGCACCCCGTCCTCGCGCAGCCCCTCCACCCACTGAGGGTGGTCGGCCTGGACCGCCACAGCGGCCGCCCCCCTCTCCAAGGCCTGGGGGATGAAGAGGTGGCCGTCCCACCGCAGGCCGGGGACGGCCACGAACAACTCCCCTGCCCTTATGCGCCGGGAATCGTAAGCGATGCCTGTGACCGTCACATCGGGGCCCTGGAAACGGGCGCCGGGGACATGGGCAGCTAGGGAGCGCAAGGAGAGCATGTCCCAAGGCCTCCAAGTGGGGGGGCAGTGGGCCTATAAGCCGGGTTCTGTAGTCGCCCCCTAAGGGGCGACCGGTGGTCATCAATCTGGGCCTCCCCTTACGGAGAGGCTCAAGCGGCCTACCCGAGGGCATCGGGCCGGGCATCCCTAGGCCCCAAAAGGGGCTCGCCCTCCTATTTGGCCTTGCTCCGCGTGGGGTTTGGCCAGCCGGCAGGTCGCCCTGCCGCTGGTGGGCTCTTACCCCACCTTTTCACCCTTACCGCCGGAATCCCGGCGGCGGTATGGTTTCTGTGCCACTTTCCGCGGGTCGCCCCGCCTGGGCGTTACCCAGCACGCTGCCCGGTGGAGCCCGGACTTTCCTCCCCCCGCTCACAGGCGGGGGGCGACCACCCGGCCCACTGTGCCCCCGCCACCTATCATCATTTTACAGCGCCAGCGTTGCCCGAAGACGCGCCCCAAACCCAAGGCCATTATCAGGGGACACTCGTGCCGGCCTGAGAGCTAGTGGCCACTAGCTCTTGGAAGAAACGGACGATGTCGCCCTCGGGGCTTCCTGCCCTAAACACCCCCTTCACACCCATGGCCCGTAGCCAGGCCTCGTCCTCCTCGCTGAGCACACCTCCACCCACCACCACCGGGATGGCCAGGCCCTCCTCCTCTAGCCTCCTCAAGAGCTGGGGCACATAGGTGCGGAACTCCCAGGAATAACAGCTGATGCCTATGGCCTGCACGCCTTCCTCCAAGGCCGCCCTCACGATGGAATCGGGGGTCTGAAAGCGTCCCAGATAGACCACCTCGAAGCCGGCATCGCGAAGGACGCGGGACACGGTGAGGGCGCCCACCTCATGCTGGTCCATGCCCAGGAGCGATATGAGGACCTTGGCCATGGCCTCCTCCTAGAGCGCCAAGAGCCTCTCCTCCAGAGGGCTGTAGGGCGCCTGATACGCCGTTCGCACCGCCCCAGCGATCTCCCCCATGGTGGCCCCTACCTTAAGGGCCTCCATGATGGGGAAGACCAGGTTGGCCGAGGGCTCACGCGCCGTGGAGGCGACATGGGCCAGGGCGGCGCGCACCTTCGCCTGGTCGCGTCGACGGCGTAGCTCCCGCACCTTCTCTATCTGTTCCTGCGCCACCTCGAACCTCGTCTCCGCCAGGTCGCGCAACAAGGTATCCTCCTCGGGAGGCATCACCAGGACGTTCACACCCACCACCTTCTTAATGCCGGTCCGGAGGGCCTCATGGCGGCGAGAAATGGCCCTGTGGAATACGCTGGCGAAGTAGCCCGTCCGGGCCAGCTCCAGCACGTCCCCCTTGGCCTCAATGTCTCTCACCAGCGCTAGCACCCGCTCCTCCAGTTCGTTAGTAAGGGTTTCCACGTAGTACGACCCCCCCAAGGGGTCTGCCACTCGCGTCACCCCCGTCTCGTAGGCGATGATCTGGAGGGTCCTGAGGGCCACGGTGGCCGCCTCCAAGGTGGGGACGCGGAAGGGCTCATCGAAGGCGCATACCTCCACCGCCTGGCAGCCACCCAGCACGGCCGCCAGGGCCTCATAGGCGCCCCGCACGATGTTGTTGGGGAGCTGGCTGGCTGTGAGGGATATGCCCGAGGTGTGCACCGTTATGGTCAGGCGCCACGACCGGGGGTCCTGGGCACCGAACTCGTCTCGCATCATGCGGGCCCAGATGCGGCGCAGGGCACGGTACTTGGCGATCTCCTCGAAGAAGTCCATGCGCGCCGTCAGGAGGAAGGCTATGCGATGCCCAAAGCTGTCGATGGGCACCCCTCTTGATAGGAGGGCCCGTATGATGGCTCGGGCCTCCACCAGCGCTAGGGCCAGCTCCTCCACAGCGTTCAGCCCCACCTCGCTTATGTAATAGGCGTCCTCCACGAAGGCATGGAAGTTGGGCAGTCGCTGGGCTGAGAACTCGATGGCGTCCACCGCCAGGCGCATCCTCATCTCCACAGGGTGGCCGGTGGCATAGGAGCAGTCCTCACAGTAGAGGGGCACCACGATGGTAGAGCCCCGCACAGCATCGGTAGGCGTCCCCCTCTCCTCCGCCAGGCAGGTCAGGGCCGCCACCACGAAGGGAGCGGGCGCCGACCAGGAGAGGGAGACAGCGTCCAGAGGTATCCCCTCCAGCAGCTCGCGGTAATCGTCCAGGCAGCAGAGGGGCACGCCCTGCGTCCCCACGCTGGCAGCGGCCAGGGGATGGTCGGAGTCCAGCCAGCTCATGGTGGGGCTATCGCCGATGACGTCGATGCCCGTCTGCCCCGCCGCCAGGAGTTTGCGCAGACGCACATTGGTCTGCCGCGGCGTCCCCTCTCCAGCCAGCACGCGCATGATCCAAGGCCGGCGGCGAAACATCTCGGGATGAATGCCGCGGGTGTAGGGATAACTGCCGCTGTCACCCAAGTGAACATCGTAATCCAGGGACGCCACATCCTCCGGTCTGTATATGCGCTTGAGGGGAATGCCAGAGTCCGTAGTCACCTCATCAGACATGGCGCAAGCCTCCTCTGCCCTTTCCCCCTTGGGAGCCTTACACAGTCGGAATGCCGCTGCCCTTCCATAGGGGCGTCCCTGAGCCTGGCGCGTCAAGAGGGGAAAGCACCACAAGTGGGGAAAAGCACCATGGACCGCGAAGGAGATAACCCATACCAAATATGGGAAGAACGACTTTAGTAGGCGTTTTTGACATCTTATTGACAGGCCGGGCCGTCTTGTGGGAGTCTAAAAGTAGGAGAGGCCTCTTCGATTAGTAGGGGGGCGGGCTGCGAGGAGGAGTGTCATGGGTAAAGGTAAGGGTCAGGGTAAGGTGGAACGGGCAGCAGCAGCATCGGCAAGCGTAAGGCCTCCCCGGGTGATACGACCTCCGGAGAACCCCATCATCGCTCCCAGGACCGATAACCCTTGGGAGTGGTACGCCACCTTCAACCCGGCGGCCCTGTACGATGAAGGCCGTGTCCACCTGTTGTACCGCGCCATCGGCGCCGGAAACGTATCCGTCCTCGGCTACGCCAGCTCCACCGACGGCATCCACATCGAGGAGCGTCTGGACGACCCAGCCTATGTGCCGACCCAGCCCTTCGAGATCACCCCTCCTGCTCCTCACACGGAGCGCCAGCGGTGGTACCGCCGGGCCTACATATCGGGCGGCGGCTGGGGCGGGGCCGAGGACCCCCGTCTGACCATGATTGGCGACCGCATCTACATGACCTACGTGGCCTTCAACGGCTTCGACCCGCCACGGGTGGCCCTCACTTCCATATGCCGCCAGGACTTCCTGGCCCGGCGGTGGAACTGGGCCCCTTCCCGCGTCATCTCCCCCCCTGGGGTGGTGGACAAGAACGCCTGCATCCTCCCCGAAAAGATAGGGGGTAAGTATGTCATCTTCCATCGCATCTTCCCGGACATCCTCATCGACTTCGTGGACAGCCTGGAGTTCGCCGAGGGCCAATATCTGCGAGGGCAGTATGCCATAAGCCCTCGGCCGGGGCGGTGGGACAGCCGCAAGGTAGGAGCTGGCGCGCCACCCATCAGAACGCCCGAAGGGTGGCTCCTCATCTACCATGCGGTGGACGACAGGGATGACTCCTGTTATCTCGTAGGGGCCATGCTCCTAGAGCTGGATGACCCCACCAAGGTTATCAGCCGGACCGACGAGCCCATCATGCGGCCTCAATACTCCTACGAGAACGAAGGACACAAATCCGGAGTGGTCTACCCGTGTGGGGCTGTGCTCATGGGCCGAGACCTGCTAATATACTACGGAGGAGCAGACAAGTTCGTTTGCGTGGCCCGAGTGGATGTGCAGGCCTTGCTGGACTACTTACGGGCCTGTCGGCCACGCAGAAGTATAGCTAGCGCAGCGTAGTGAGGGTCGAGCGGCTCGCCGGCAACCCGGTGCTGAAGCCAGTCCCTGAGCAAGAGTGGGAGGGGCTTGCCACCTTCAATGGCTGCGTTGTCCGGGATGGGAACCTGTTCCGCATGGTCTATCGGGCCATGTCCCATCCCAAGGAGCACCTGGGCCACCATCTGCCCATCTCCACCATTGGCTACGCCGAGAGCGAGGACGGGGTCCACTTCTATGGACGCCGGCAGCTCATCCGCCCTGAGTACGAGTGGGAGTGCTTCGGGTGTGAGGACCCTCGGGCTACCCGCCTCGAGGGCAAGTATTACATCTTCTATACTGCCCTCTCGGCCTACCCCTTCCGCCCCCAGGGGATCCGCGTAGGGCTGGCCATCACCAGGGACTTTGTCCAACTGGAGGAGAAGCACCTGGTGACACCCTTCAACGCCAAGGCCATGGCCCTGTTCCCAGAGCGCATAGGTGGCAAGCTGGCAGCGGTGCTCACCGCTAATACCGATATGCCCCCTGCCAAGATCTCCCTGGCCTTCTTCGACGAGGAATCGGACATTTGGGACCAAGAACGGTGGGCCCGCTGGTACGAGTCCCTGGACGACCACGTGTTGCCTCTCATGCGCTCCCACCTGGACCAGGTGGAGGTAGGGGCACCGCCGCTAGCACTGGAAGAAGGCTGGCTTTTGATTTTCAGCTACATCAAGGACTACCAGTTGGGAAGCAGCCGTGTCTTCGGCATTGAGGCGGTGCTGCTGGACCGGGCGGATCCTTTCCGCATACTGGGCCGCACGCGGGAGCCCATCCTAGTGCCTGAGGCCTATTATGAGCGCATCGGCCATGTGATGGATGTGGTGTTCCCCAGTGGGGCAGTGGTGGTGGACGACCACCTGCTCATCTACTACGGGGCCGCCGATACCACGGTGGCCGTGGCCAGGGTGGAGCTCCAGGAGCTCCTAGACGCCATGAAGCCACCCTCCTTCTTCATCCCCCACCGTCCCACCCATGAGAGGCACAAGCTCTACCGGTACGAGGGAAACCCCATCCTCTACCCCCGCCCCGAGCTGGGGTGGGAGGCCAAGGCCGTCTTCAACCCGGGCGTAGTGGTGGCCAACGGGCGGGTGCACATGCTCTACCGCGCCCTCTCCCATGACAACACCTCCGTCCTGGGCTATGCCTCCAGCGCCGATGGCGTCCACTTCGACGACCGGCCCAACAGGCCTGCCTACGTGCCCCGGGAGGATTTTGAGAAGAAAGCCTCGCCCGACGTCCCCTCAGGGTGTGAGGACCCCCGCCTCACCCTGATGGATGGCATGGTACATATGACGTATACCGCCTTCAACGGCTACGACGCCCAAGTGGCCTACACCCGCATCAGCCTTGAGGACTTCCTCGCCAAACGGTGGAACTGGTCCAAGCCGATAGTGATCTCGGCCCCCAAGATATGGGACAAGAACGCCGCCCTGCTGCCCGCCCGTATCGGTGGGAAGCTCTTTGTCTTCCACCGCCTCAGCCTGGGCATCTGGGTAGACTGGCTGGACGCCATGGAGGAGGCGCAGGAGCGGTGGCTCGGAGGCAAGGTCATCATCACCCCGCGACCGGGCATGTGGGACAACGCCAAGGTGGGCATCGCCGCTCCCCCCGTGGAGACAGAACACGGCTGGCTTATGCTCTACCACGGCATCCAAGAGCCAGGGACCATCTATCGGGTGGGGGCCGCACTGCTGGACAGGGATGACCCCACACGGGTCCTGGTGCGGAGCCGGGACCCCATCCTTGAGCCGGAGATGGAGTGGGAGCGCCGCGGCCTGGTGCCCAACGTGGTCTTCCCCTGCGGCGTAGCCCTGTTGGGTGAGGACCTGTATGTGTACTATGGTGGGGCCGACAGGGTGATAGGCGTTGCTGCCGTCAAGCTCCAGGATCTCCTGGACGAGCTGCTACGCCAGGCGCGCCAAGTGTAGTTCCCTTTCCCCCAGCAGGGACCAGGCCACCGATATAACGTGAGGCTTTAGCGGAAGAGGTCGCGCTCGGCCGGGCGCACCATGTCAGTAGCCCGGCCGGGGCCCGGGAGGTAGCGAAAGCCACGGATAAGGGCCACCGGCACCCTCTCCAGCTTACCCATCACCAGCTCAGCAGCCGCTGCCAGCTCATCCGCCACGGCCATGTTGGTCACCCGCAGCACATATCCATAGGGGTCCGTCTGCCCCACGTAGTTTTGGAACGGTGACATGCCGGCCACCCCCACGGCCACGTTGACATGCCCCTCCCGCCAGGGACGGCCGAAGGTGTCACTTATGATGACCGCCACCTCTACCCCTGCCACCTCCCGGAGGCGACGGCGGATGGTCTCCGCCGAGGCGTCAGGGTCCAAGGGCAGGAGGGAGACATACCCCTCGCCGGCCACGTTGGAGGTATCGATGCCAGCATTGGCGCATACGAACCCATGCCTCGTCTCGGTGATGAGGACGCCCCGCTCCGCCCGCACGATACGCCGGCTCTCCCGCAACACCAGCTCCACCAACCGAGGGTCCTTGTCCAGGCGAGCGGCCAGCTGGCGCGCCTCAGGCGATGGCTCCACCTGGGCCAAGGCCACCACCCGACCCTCGGCCTTGGAGACCACCTTCTGGGTCACCACCACTACGTCCCCGTCCTGAAGCTCTGTCCCCTGGGCATGGGCGGCCTGGGCGATGAGAAGGCCCAAGTCGTCCCCCTCCCTTATCTCCCCCATACCGGCGATGCCGATGATGCGCACTTCGGGAGCCATGTTAGATGCCTACGATGCGCACGCCCGTGCGGGCCTTATAGATGCGGTTGAGGTTCAGCAAGAGAGCTGTCCACTCCTCCAAGTAGCGGGAGTTGGCCAGGATGCCAGCATCTACGGCCCTCACATACTCGATCTTCTCCGCCAGCTCCATCACCTGCCTCTTGGCCGAGCGGTCGTCGGAACAGATGAGGATATCCCCTTGCATGGGCTTCTCCACCGTCTGAAGGAGGTGGGCATCCAGGTGATGGAAGCCGCTCACCACCCGCGATTTGGGCAAAAGCTTCTGGGCCTGCTGAGCCGCCGAACCTTCAGGCACATCTATGGCCCGCACCCCTCTCTTGCTGAACTCCAAAGGAACCACTACATCCACCACTATCTTGTCCTCCAGGAGGGAGGCCAGGGATGCTACCGTGTCCCGGTGTCCCTCATATGGCACCGTGATGAACACTATCTCCCCCTCCCTTGCCGCCTCAGCGTTGAGGAGGCCACGCACCTTGGCCTGAGGGACCTTCTCCCGCACCGTCTCCGCCGCCTGCAGAGCCCTTTCCTCGGAGCGGGAGCCGATGATCACCTCCTCCCCGGCCTTGGCAAAGCGCATAGCCAGCCCCAAACCCTCGGGTCCCGTCCCTCCTATGAAAGCGATGACGGCCATCCACACTCCTCCTTCGGCGTTAGAGTCCTCAAGCCGTATTATGGCACTGAGATGGCACTGCCCACCAGGATAAGCAGAAGGGGCCTCGCTGCCCTGGCCCATGCCCTCCTGCTGGTCTCCCTGGCCACCCTAGCGGCCTGGGGCGGCCTGGTGCTAGAGAAGCGCCTTCGCTCCTCTGACCCCATAGAGCGCATCGCATCCCCCTTCCGCCACGACACGGTGTCGTGGGAGGTGCACGCCTTTCTGACCAAGGCGGCGGCCAAGTTGGGGCGGATCCTGCCCAACCAAGAAGACCATGAGGAGCTTTTACGCCGGTTCTACACCCTCTCAGCCCGCCTCGCCCGCTCCAACGACCCCTCCCTCCTGCAGGAGCACCAACGCCTCCGCAACCGAGTGGAGACCATCCTGGAGGGGCGCATCACCCGTCTTCTAAAGGAGGAGGGTATCACCTTCCGCCCTCCCCTGTTCGACCACTGGGAGCTGGTATTCCCCCCGGTGGCTGTTGACCTGGCCTCGCCCCCTACAGTGCTGGTGGTCTCCCCGAGGGAGGCCATAAGGCTGGAGCGGGCCATCCTCCTAGCTCCAGGCATGGACATACCCCTTAGAGAGGCTATGGAAAGGGATGTGGACGCCACGGGCGTCTCCTCACTAGTGGTGAGCGTCGGGGGGATGGCCACCTACCCCAGCACAGTGGCCCCCCTCACCTCCTACTCTGCTACGGTGGAGACGGCCATCCACGAATGGGTCCACCACTACCTGGCCCTCTTCCCTCTGGGCCGCCACTACTTCCATAGCCCTGAGATGCGAACCATCAACGAGACTGTGGCCGACATGGTGGCCAAGGAGCTGACAGCCAAGTTCACTCAGAGATGGCCTGCCCCCATCCAGGAGGTACCGCCTTCACCTCCCCCAGCGCAGCTGATCCACCGACTCCGCGCCCTGCGCCAGCAGGTGGAGGCCCTGCTGGCCAGGGGCGATGTGCCGAGGGCGGAACGGTTGATGGAGGAAGAGCGGGAGAGGTTGGCAAAGGAGGGGTTTTACTTTCGCAAGATCAACCAGGCCTTCTTCGCCTTCTATGGCCTATATGCTGAGAGCCCCGCATCCATCAGTCCCATCGGCGACAAGCTTAAGGCCTTGCGCAGGAGGGCTGGCTCCCTCCGGAGCTTCCTGGAGCTGGTGTCGGGGATCACTAGCGAGGCGGAGCTGGACATGATGCTGGCCTCATCAAACTAGCGGCGGGCCTCCCCGAGGGAGACAGGCACCTCCACCACCTGTACGCGCAGCTGCTTCTCCAGATAGGGGCGCAGGCGGAGGGCGGTCTGGTTATGCAGGAGGCCCTCCCACCAGTGCCGGATGCGCAGCCTGGGCAGGAGCACCACCACCTGGCCACCGTCCCGGCACATGTACTCCAGGCAGGCCAGCATGGGCGTCACAAAGGCCCTATAGGGGGACTCGATGATGACTAGAGGGATATCAGGTAGCAGCCTCTCCCACCGCTGGCGCAGGCGCTGGGCCTCCTCGGGCTGGTCGGTGACGTGGACAGCGGTGATCCGCCCTCCCCACTCCCTGGCCAAGCGCACCGCCGCCAGGGCCACCCGGTTTATATCTTCCACAGGGATGACGAAGTGTCGCACCACACCCCCAGGCGAGAGGGGCACGCTGGCAGGGGCCCCTAGGGCCGCCACCTCCTCGTCCGTAACCTTCACCTGCTCCTCAAACCACTGATAATGACGCCGGATGAGCTGGAAGAGGACGATGAGGATCCCCATGAGGAGCAAGCTGATCCACGCCCCATGAACAAGCTTGGAGACCACCACGATGACCGCCACCACGCCCGTGGTAGCCGCTCCCACCCCATTTATGAGCATACTGAAGCGCCAGCCTGGTTCCCGCAGCCGCCACCACCTGCGCACCATCCCCGTCTGGGAAAGGGTGAAGGACACAAAGACGCCCACAGCATAGAGGGGGATGAGGCGGGTGACGCGCGCATCGAAGACCACCAGCAACAGGGACGCCGCAACGGCCAGGGCTACGATGCCGTTGGTGAAGGCCAGACGGTCCCCCTTGAAGGTGAACTGACGTGGCATGTGGCCATCGCCGGCCAGTATGGCCGAGACACGGGGGAAGTCGGCGAAGGAGGTGTTGGCGGCCATGAACAACACCGTGGCCGTGGCCGCCTGGTAAATGTAGTACAGGGGGTTATCCCCCAAAACCTCTCGCCCCAGCTGGGATACCAGCGTATCCTCCTCGCGAGGCACCAGGCCGTAGCGGCTGGCCAGGAAAGTGATGCCAAAGAAAAGATAGGCCAGGATCACACCCATCCACGCCGCGGTGGTACGGGCATTCTCGGCCTCGGGCGGCTTGAACGCCGGCACGCCATCGGCCATGGCCTCAATGCCTGTGAGGGCGGTGCTGCCCGAGGAGAAGGCCCTTAGCACAAGTAGCACCCCCAGCGCTTCATGAGCCGTAACGGGCTCCCGTAGGGGCGCCGCCTCCCATAGGGTGCCAGGTGCCATGCCCAGGGCCACCTTCGCCAGCCCCATAGCCACCACACCACCCATGGACAAGATGAAGAAATAGGTGGGAATAGAGAAGATGGTCCCCGATTCCCTTACGCCCCGCAGATGGCCCCAGGCGAAAAGGACCACCACAGCCACGGACATGGGCACGCGCCACGTCAGAAGGCCAGGGACAGCCGAGGTGATGGCCGCCACCCCCGCCGCCACGCTCACCGCCACCGTCAGGGTATAGTCCACCAGGAGGGCGGCCGCCGCCACCAGGCCTGGCAACTTCCCCAGGTTCTCCTTCGCTACTCTGTAAGCTCCACCACCCTGGGGATAGGCTTTGATGGTCTGACGGTACGATGTAACCACTACGGCCATAAGGGCCACGATGGCGGCGGCGATGGGCAGGGACAAACGCATGGCGCCCGCCCCCGCTGCCGCCAAGACGATGAGGATCTCCTCCGTGGCATATGCCGAGCTGGAGAGTGCATCGGACGAGAAGACGGCCAGGGCCTTTATCTTGCTCAGCCGCTCGTGGATGGCCTGGGAGGTGGCGAAGGGGCTGCCGATGAGGACCCGCCTTAGGCCTGCCCAGTATCGGCCCAGGGCGTCCCTGGGCAGGCTCCCTAGGGGAGTGGCCGCCAAGTGGCGAGGACCTACCTTGGTGAGCATCTGGCGGCGGGGCACGATGCGAAGGTAGGGCGTGCGGGAGGTGGTGCCATAGCGGACCTCTCGCACCTCGATGTCCGCCTCCGGGCTCAATGCCCCTCTCTCCTGACGAGGCACCACTATCCGCGTGTGGACCTCAGATGGTGGCGCCGGCGGCGCCTTGGGCTCCTGGGGCTCCTCCCTAACGCCCGGTCTTCTCACCCGAACGAAGGAAGGGCCGCGATCCCTCCGCTGCGACGTGGACATGGACGCGAAGCCTTCATCCCCAAAGATAAAAGCTTAGCATCCCACCGTAACCCATGCCACTCAGCCAGGGGTGGGCGTGGGAGTGGGGGTGGGCGTGGGCGTAAGTGTGGGAGTGGCCGTGGGCGTGGGTGTGCGTGTGGGTGTGGGAGTGGGTGTGGGCGTGGGGCTGGGAAGGGGTGAAGGGCTGGGCATGGGAGTGGGGGTGGGGGTCACCTCGGGCGGCGCCCCTCCAGTGGGGGATGGACATATCCCCCCCTTGCTCACAGGGACCCTGGCGGCAAATACCTCCTGCCTGCCCTGACACTCGGCGAAAACGACATCGCCCGGCACGCGGAAGGAACGGGGCGGCAGGCCTAGGTAGTTGTGCGCCTTCTCCATGAAAGCCCGCCAGATGGGCCCCGCCCCCGCGAAGCTGAAAGCCCCTTGGGCCATGGGTGTGCCATCGGCGTTGCCCATCCATACCCCCACCGCCAGGTCAGGGGTGTAACCCATCACCACGTTGTCCTGGAAACGGTCCTGGGTGCCCGTCTTGCTGGCTGCCGGCCGGTCGATGGTGAGCCCCGACCAATGGATGGCGTCCTTATAGAGGATGTCGGTGATCATGTAGGCGAAGGCAGGCCGTATCACCTGCTCGCTGCGCGGCTCGTGGGTGTATAGCACCCTCCCCTCCCCGTCCTCGATGCGCAGGACGGCCGCTGGATCCAAGGTGCGGAACCCACTGGGCAGATTCTCCACAGTGGGCATCCCCACCATGAGGCCGTTATTGGCCAGGGTGGCAAAGGCGAAGGTCATGTCCAGAAGCTTCACCTCGCAAGCTCCCAGGGTGACCACCGGCCCGCAGTTCTCGTTCACCCTCTCCTTGGTGAGGCCCCGACACTGCTCATAGCCCAGGCAAGTGAGGCCCATAGTGATGGCAGTGCGGACGACGGCTTCGTCGCCCATGGCCAGGACCGTGCGCACAGCCGCCGTGTTCACCGACTCCGCCAAGGCCTTGCGCACCGTGATGCGCCCCTGATACTTGAAGTCCCAGTTCTGGACAGTGTGGCCGCCGATGGTAAGGGGGGCATCTTCGACGACGGTAGAGGGGACCCATCCCCGTGAGAAGGCAGTAAGATATGTGAAGACTTTCATGGCCGAGCCGTGGGACCTGGGGGAGACGGCGATGTTCACGTTGCCATCGATGTCATCCCGGAAGTAGTCGCGGGAGCCCACCATGGCCAATATCTCCCCCGTCTGAGGGACGATGGCCACCACAGCAGCGTTGTGCCCGCCGTAGCACTCCTCCCGGGAGGCCCTGCGCCCCAGGCGCGTACACCATACTTCGGCCGCCAGCTCCTCGTTGACCACCCGCTCACCGAGACGCTGTAGCCCCAGGTCCAGGGTGGTGACGATGCGCAGCCCCCCCTTGTAGACCACCTCATCGCAGCTGATGCCCTTGGGGGGCTTGAACATCCCCTTCTTGCACATCTTCACCACCTGCTCCTGAGCGAAGAAAACGAAGTGGGGGGCCTCGATGGGGAACTGGCCGGGCTTTATCTGCACCGACTGACGCTTGGCGGCCTCGATCTCCTGAGGGGTGATGACCACACCCCTTTGCTGAAGGGGCGGGAGCTGATTGACCTCGTCCAGGTGCTTCAGCATGAGATCTAGGACCTGCTGGCGGCGGGCCTCGGCTCGCTCCCGGTTCTCGGCATTCGTGGGGGAATAGAGGGCAGGCGACTGGGGTATGCCGGCCAAAAGGGCCGCCTCGGCCAGGGTGAGGTCGCGGGCCGACTTGCCAAAATAGCGCTGGGCGGCCGCCTCCACCCCATAGGCGTTGTTGCCGTAGAAGACCTGGTTCAGGTACCACTCTAGGATCTGGTCATCGTCGTAGAGGCGCTTCATCTCCAGGGCCAGCACTATCTCCTTTAGCTTGCGTTGAACCTTCCTCTCAAACCTCTCCTCCTCGCTGATGTAGAGATTACGCACTAGCTGCTGAGTAAGGGAGCTGCCGCCACTCCCTTTGAGGAACCCTGGCCCGAAGGGGGTAAAGTTCTCCAGGAAGGCCCTGGCCAGGCCGCGGAAGTTGACCCCAGGATTGTGGTAGAAGCTGGCGTCCTCCACAGCGATGGTGGCAGCGATCATGTAGGGCGAGATGTCCGAGAGAGGCACCGGGTCGTGGAGGCCTAGCAGGGGGTCCACCGCTTGGTACAAGAACTGGCCGTTGCGGTCGTAGAAGGTGCTGCCCTGCCACGACCTCTGGGCGATAATGGCCGTGGGAGGCACCAGATCATCGGCATAGAGCTGGTATATGGCATAGGCTGCCCCCGCCCCTCCGGCGGCCATGAGGACCCCCACCAGCAGGAGCAAAGCCAAAACCGCCCCTAGCTTGGCCTTGCTAGCCCCCTGGCGATGGCCCACCGCCCGCCGCTGCCGCCACCGCCGTACCTGCACTCCCCGCCTCATGCCGTCCTCTTAAGGATAACGAAGTGGGAGAGCCCCAAGATGCGCAGGGGGGTGGCCTCTAGGGCCTGCAGGCGCCGCAACGCCCTCCCCACAACCCCCCACCGGGCGATAGCGTGGTCGAAGCCGGGGAACACCTGGGTATGCACCACCACCTGCACATTGAGGTCGCGCCACAGGCGTCTCAAGGAGCTGGTGGTATAGGCCCGGGCGTGAGGGACCAGGTGGCGCCGCAACCCGTCGGGCAGATAATTCACCAGAGGTATGTTGCCAAAGATATAGCGCCGCCCTAAATAGACGCCGTGCGTCTCAAAGGGATATAACCGGTTGGGGGTGAAGATGACGATGTGCCCTCCGGGCACCACCACCCGCCAACACTCCCGCAGGGTGGCGGCATCGTCCTGGACGTGCTCCAGCACCTCGTGCAAAAGGACCACATGGAAGACCTCGTCCTTGAAGGGGAGGTGCTCACCCACGGCCAGCGCCAGCCCGTCCACCTTCTTGGCCCCCGCTCGCACCCGCTGGGCATCCACGTCCACTCCCCAGACGTAGGGGGAGAGGAGGCGCAGACGCCGCACAAAGGCGCCGATGCCACACCCCACGTCCAGGATGCGCCTGCCAGCCAGGGGCACATAACGCAGCACCATCCGCAGGCGGCGCTCCAGCCCTGCCGTCCATATGTAGCTGGGGTGCCCAAGGGAGGTGCACCACATCTCCTGGCCCCAAGCTCCTCTCGCTCTAGCCTTCATGGGGTCTGCACCCTATAATAGACCCCGCCTACCCTATCGTCAGCCAAGGGGGGAGCCATGCCCCTGAGCCGTGAGGAAGTGCAGCATCTGGCCCTCCTGGTACGCCTGGGCCTTAGTGAGGAGGAGGTGGAGACCTTCCGTCATCAGCTGTCGCAGGTGCTGGATCACTTCCGCATCCTTCAGGAGCTGGACACCACGGACGTGCCGCCCACAGCCCACGTCCTGCCCCTCACCAACGTCATGCGCGACGATGTCCCTGCCCCTTCCCTGCCGGTGGAGGAGGTACTGGCCAACGCCCCCCAACGGGAGGGGGATTATTTCCGCGTGCGGGCCGTCCTCGAGGAGTGAGGCGTGAGCGAGCCCCTCTACGCCCTCACCATCCATGAGGCTGCTGAGCTATTGCGCCGCCGAGAGATCACCTCCCTGGAGCTCACTGAATCTGTTTTGCACCGTATCCAGGAGACGGAGCCCCATCTCAATGCTTTTATCACTATCACCGCCGACCTAGCCCTGGCCCAGGCACGCCAAGCTGATGAGCGGCTAGAGCGGGGCGAGGCCCATCCCCTGACAGGGGTGCCAGCGGCCATCAAGGACATCATCTGCACTAAGGGCGTCCGCACCACCTGCGGCTCCCATATGCTGGAGAACTACATCCCCCCATATGACGCCACAGCCATAGAGAGGCTGCGCCGGGTGGGTATGGTCATGGTGGGCAAGACCAACATGGACGAGTTCGCCATGGGCTCCTCGGGGGAGAACTCGGCCTTCGGGCCCACCCATAACCCCTGGGACCTGGAGCGGGTCCCCGGCGGCTCTTCCTCCGGCTCGGCGGCGGCGGTGGCCGCCCAGCAGTGCATCTACTCCCTAGGCAGCGATACAGGCGGCAGCATCCGCCAACCGGCGGCCCTGTGCGGCGTGGTGGGGTTCAAGCCCACCTACGGACGTGTCTCCCGTTATGGGCTGGTGGCCTTCGCCTCCTCCCTAGACCAGATCGGCCCCATCACGAAAGATGTGCGGGACGCCGCCCTGGTCCTAGGGGTCATCGCTGGCCATGACCCCCTCGACTCCACCTCCGCCCCCGTGGCAGTCCCTGACTACACCGCGGCCCTGGTCCCTGACCTTAAGGGGGTCCGTGTGGGAGTGCCCAAGGAGTACCTGGGTGAGGGACTAGATAAAGGATCGCGGGAGGCCGTCATGGCGGCCATAGGCGTCTTGCAGGAGCTGGGGGCGGAGGTAGACTGGGAGGTCTCCCTTCCTACCACCCCTTATGCCCTGGCCTGCTACTATATCATCGCCCCCAGCGAGGCCTCGGCCAACCTGGCCCGATACGACGGGGTCAAGTACGGTTTCTCTTACACCGAGGGCGCCTCCATGTGGGAGAATATGGAAAAGACACGTCAGTACGGGTTCGGCATGGAGGTGAAGCGGCGCATCATGCTGGGGGCCTATGCCCTCTCCGCCGGCTACTACGATGCCTACTATCTGAAGGCCCTCAGGGTGCGGACCCTCATCTGCCGTGAATTTGAGGCCGCCTTCCAAAGCCATGACGTGCTGGTGACCCCCGTCTCCCCCACCCCAGCCTTCCGCCTGGGGGAGAAGGTTCACGACCCCCTGCAGATGTATCTGAGCGATATCTTCACCATCCCCATCAACATCGCCGGGCTGCCGGCCATCTCTGTGCCCTGTGGGTTCAGCCAGGGCCTGCCTGTGGGGCTGCAGATCATCGGCCGCCCCTTTGAGGAGGCCACCGTCCTGCGGGTAGCCTACGCCTACGAGCAGGCCACCCCCTGGCACAACAGGAGGCCTCCCCTATGAGCGCATCGGGCCTGGGCAAGGTGGTGGCCGTCTGCCTGAGCCCCCACCCGGGCATACCCAAATACCCACAGGAGCGGGTGACGGTGGGGCCCTGGGGCATCGTGGGCGATTATCACGCCCGTCCCCACACCGTACACCCGCGCTGGGACGGAACGCGTCCCAACCGACGGCAGGTCAGCATCGTCGCTCGGGAAGTATACGCGGAGCTGGAGAGGGCCCTGGGCATAAAGGTGCCTCCTGGGGGTTTCGCCGAAAACGTATTGGTGCAAGGCCTGGGCGACCTCTCCCACCTCCAGCCCGGCCAGCGCTTGCTCTTTTCCTCCGGTGTCGTGCTGGAGGTCACAGCCCAGAACATCCCCTGCAAGAACCTCGCCGTCTACCATCCCCAGGTCCCCAAGCTAGTCTACGGCCGGCGGGGGGTGGTGGCGGTGGTCGTGACCACGGGCACCATCTCCCCTGGCGACCTGGTGAGGATAGGGCCATGAGGGGGGAGCAGGTAAAGGTGGAGGCCTACGCCGGTGCCTTCTACCCCGAGGAGCCACGACGCGTCCGCTGGCAAGGACGTTGGCACCAGGTGCGGGAGATACTCCGCCGCTGGCAGGAACCCGGAGGCCGGTGCTTCGTTGTCGTCCTGGAGGGTGACATTAGGGCCCTCCTTTGCTACTATCGAGACATCGATGGATGGGAGATAGCTCTTCCCGCAGGAGGAAGGAGTTGAGCGAGGGAGCGGTAGCATCGGGGCGTGACTTCATATCCCACCGGGTGCGATCCATCCCCGCCTCGGGCATCCGCCGCTTCTTCGACCTCATCGCCAGCATGGATGGCGTCATCTCCCTGGGAGTGGGGGAGCCGGACTTTGTCACTCCTGCCCCTTTCGCCCAGGCCGCCTTTCGAGCAGTACAGGCTGGCCATACCCACTACACGTCCAACTACGGGCTCTTGGCCCTGCGCCAGGCGGTGGCCCGGCACCTGGAGCGGCTATACGGCGTGCGCTATGACCCTGAGACGGAGATCATCATCACGGTGGGGGTCAGCGAGGGGCTCCTGCTGGCAGCCCACGCTGTGCTAGACCCAGGCGACGAGCTCCTGTGCCCCGACCCTTACTACGTGGCCTATCGCCCCATCTGTCTGCTGACGGGGTCCACCTTCGTGCCCGTGCCCACCACCCCTGAGCTGGAGTTCCGCTTACAGCCCCAGGAACTGGAGGCGCGCATCACCCCTCGCTCCAAGGCTCTGCTTCTGGGCTACCCCGCCAACCCTACCGGCGCCCAGATGACCAGGGCAGACCTGGAGGCCATCGCTGCGGTGGTGGCCCGCCACGACCTGCTAGTCATCTCCGACGAGATCTACGACCGCCTGAGCTACGATATCCCCCACACCTGCTTTGCTTCCCTGCCAGGGATGAAGGAGCGCACCATCCTTCTGGGAGGATTCTCCAAGGCCTATGCCCTCACCGGCTGGCGGGTGGGATGGGCCTGCGCCCCCGCTCCCATCCTGGAGGCCATGATGAAGGTGCACCAGCACATCATCATGTCCGCCCCCACTCCTAGCCAGTACGCCGCCCTGGCCGCCCTGGAGGAGGGAGAGGAGGAGTGCCGGCGCATGGTGGAGGACTTCGACCGGCGACGCCAACTGGTGATACAGGGGTTACAGGACCTGGGTCTCCCCTTCTCCCCTCCCAGGGGGGCCTTCTATGTCTTCCCCAGCGTGCGGTCGACGGGCCTGGACGACCTGGAGTTCGCTGAGCGGCTCCTGAGGGAGGAGAAAGTGGCCGTGATACCTGGCTCCGCCTTTGGGGAAGGGGGGCGGGGCCACGTGCGCATCTGCTATGCCGCACCCAGGCACCACATAGAAGAGGCCTTGGAGCGCATAAGGCGCTTTCTAAGCCGTATTTAGAGCCCTTGCCCTTGGGCATGCTCGAGGAAGTCGTGCACCGCCTGGGGCGCCCCAGCCACCACCCTATTGGTGGCCAAGGTAGCAGGCCTCCCATCCCAGTCCACCACCAGCCCTCCAGCCTCCTCCACTAGGAGGATACCCGCTGCCACATCCCACGGCTTCAGGTTACAGTGCACGTATAGGTCCAGCCTTCCGCAGGCAGCATAGGCCAGCCCCAGGGCCGCCGAGCCCAAAAGGCGAATGCCCAACATGTGAGGCCACATGGCCACCACCCGCCGCAAGAGGCGGCCCGCCAACTCATCGTCGTAGCCCAGGTCAAGGCCCACCAGCGACCGCGCCACGGAGGGGGCATCGCTGACCCTTAGGGACCCGCCGTTGAGCATGGCCCCTCCCCCGCGCAAGGCCACGAACTCCTCCCCCAAAAGGGGGTCAAAGGTGAGGGCCAGAACAGGCTCTCCCTGCCGGCAGAGGGCCAGGCTAAAGCAGAAGTGGGGAATGGCGCGAGAGAAGTTGTGGGTGCCGTCCAAAGGGTCCACCACCCAGGACCACGCATCGTCCTGCTGGGGGGGCGATGCTGCCGTCTCCTCCGAGATGACCCGGTGATGAGGGAACTCGGCGCGAAGGATCGCCACCACTTCCCGCTCCACATCCACATCGGCCTGGGTGACGAAGTCGCGGCGCCCCTTGGCCTGCACCTGGTGCCGGCCCCCGAACCTCTGACGGAGGAGCTCGCCGGCGCAACGAGCACATGCCCTAGCCACCGCCAGGGCATCCTGGCCGCTCTCGCCCCTGGGGAGGTCTATGTGGGGAGCCATCTCACATGCGGTCAGGGGCGGACATGCCCATAAGGCGGAGAGTGCGGGCCAGCACCACCTTGGCCGCCTTCACCAGCTTGAGGCGCGCCAGGGACAAGGCTACATCCTCCGAGACCACGCGGCACCGCTCGTAGAAATCGTGGAAGGCCGTGGCCAGGTCCAGGGCATAGTAGGGCAGGACATGGGGCTCCAGCTTGCGAGCCACGTATTCCACCGTCTCCGGCAGGCGCACCAGCTGCCGGATGAGGGCCAGCTCCGCCTCCTCCCTCAACAGGCCCACATCGCCGTGGGAGCCGTCCAGGCCTCGCTCAGCGGCATGGGCCAGAATGCCAGCCATACGGGCATGGGCATATTGCACATAGTATACGGGGTTATCCATCGATTGCCTCTTGGCCAGCTCCAGATCGAATTCCACGTGGGACTGGGGGGCGCGGGAGAGGAAGAAGAACCGCGCAGCATCGGCCCCCACCTCCTCCACCACCTCCCGCAGGGTGATGACCTCCCCGGCACGCTTGGACACCCGCACCTCTTGTCCGCCGCGCTTCAGGGTCACCAGCTGATGGATGATAATGATAAGGCGGTCGGGGTCGATGCCCAGGGCGGCCACCGCCGCCTTCATGCGGGGCACGTGCCCCTGGTGGTCTGCCCCCCAGACGTCCACCACCCGCTTAAACCCCCGCTCCAAGAACTTGTGGTAGTGATAGGCGATGTCGGAGGCGAAGTAGGTGGGCTTGCCGTTGGAGCGTACCAAAACGTTGTCCTTGTCCTCCCCCAGGGCAGAGGAGACGAACCAGATGGCGCCCTCCTTCTCGGCCACAAATCCCTGCTGGCGTAGTATCTCCATGGCCTTCTGAAAGGTCTCCGGGTAGAGGCTGCGCTCGCTGAACCAGGAGTCGTACTCCACGCCCATGAGGGCCAGGTCGTCACGGATGCGAGCCAGCATCTTCCGGATGCCTATCTCGTGAATCTCTGGGGGGTAGGGCCCCTCGGCGCCCAGAAAGCGGTCGCCCCACTCCTGCCTTATCTCCTCAGCCAACTCCCAGACGTAGGAGGCGGTGTAGGCACCCGGAGGCACCTCCACCTCCTCCCCGAAGAGCTGACGGTAACGGGCGTAGAGGGTGGTGGCGAAGCTCTCCGTCTGGGTGCCGGCATCGTTGATATAGTACTCCTTCTCCACTTGGTAGCCGGCGGTCGCCAGCACGCGAGCCAGGGCATCACCGATGGCCAGGCCACGGCCTGCGCCCACCGTCAAGGGGCCCGTAGGGTTGGCGGAGACGAACTCCACCTGCACCTTCTCCCCACACCCCATGGCCACGGACCCGAATCCCTCCCCCTCGGCCAATATCTGATCCACCTGGGAGGCCAGCCATTCAGGGGCCAGGGAGAAGTTGATGAACCCAGGGGGGGCCACCTCCACCATCCCTACCATGGTGCTGGGAGGCAAGTGTTCGGCGATGACTTGGGCCACCTCCATGGGGGGCATGCGCACTGCCCGCGCCAGACGCAGGGCTATGTTGGAAGCGTAGTCGCCGTGCTCCTGGCGCTGGGGACGCTCCACTGTGGCCTGGGGGAGGGCCACTGGCGGTATGCGCCCCACCTCCTGGGCCCGCCGCACCGCCTCCTGCACCAAGGACTCGATCTCCCACCTGACCACGAGGGACATCGCTCCATCAATTTTAAGGCGGCCAAGCCCATATGGCATCCGTTTAGCTTACCTCGGCCGTCACCCGCTCCTGCAGGGCCCGCAGCCGCTGGGCCAACACCTGATGCTGGGGGGCCTTGAGCTCCGGATCCTCCTCCAGGATGCGCCACGCCTCCTGCCTGGCCAGCTCGATGAGCTCGACATCGGTGATGTTGGCCACTTTCAGGTCTGGGAAGCCCGACTGGCGCACCCCGAAGTACTCGCCGGGCCCGCGCAGGCGCAGGTCCTCCTCCGCCAGCCGGAAGCCATCGTGCACCGTCTCCACGATGCGCAGCCGCTCCTGCGCCTCCTCGGAGGGGTTCTCGGAGAGAAGGAGGCAATAGGGCTGATAGTGGGACCGGCGAACGCGCCCCCGTAGCTGATGGAGCTGGGCTAGCCCGAACCGGTCGGCCCCCTCGATGAGGATGACGGTGGCGTTGGGCACGTCCACCCCTACCTCCACCACGGTGGTAGTCACCAGGATGTCCAGCTCACCGTCCCGGAAGCGGCGCATAGCCTCGTCCCGTTCCCTGGCCGACATACGCCCGTGCATGAGGCCAAGGCGTAGGTCGGGGAAGACGTCCCGGGACAGCCGCTCGTACTCTGCCTCTGCTGCCCGTGCCGCCACCACCTCCGACTCCTCGATGAGAGGACACACGATATAGGCTTGTCGCCCCTGGCCCACCTGGCGGCGGATGAAGTCGTAGGCCAGGTGCCGCTGATGGGGGCGCAGGACGTAGGTCTTGACGGGGGGCCGCCCGGGGGGCATCTCGTCCAGGACAGTAACGTCCAAATCGCCATATATGGTGAGGGCCAGGGTGCGGGGGATGGGGGTGGCGGTCATGACCAGGACGTGGGGCGCCCGCCCCTTCTCCCTCAAGGCGGCCCGTTGCACCACTCCGAACCGGTGCTGCTCATCGATGACAGCTATGCCCAGTCGAGGGAACCGCACCCCCTCCTGGATGAGGGCATGGGTGCCCACCACTATGTCCACCTCGCCATGGGCGATGGCCCTCTGCACCGCCGCCTTCTCCGCGGGGCGTAGGCTGCCCATGAGAAGGGCCATGCGCAGAGGGCGCCCCAGGAAGGGAGGTTCCATCACCACATAGCCCGGCCCCTCCAGGGAGAACCAGGGCCCCTCCCCTGCCTGGTCCCCTAGGAGGCGGCGCAGGGTGCGGAAATGCTGTTCAGCCAGGATCTCCGTGGGGGCCATGATGGCCCCCTGCCAGCCCGACCAGGCGGCAGCCAGGAGGGCGGTGGCCGCCACCACCGTCTTGCCGCTGCCCACATCCCCCTCCAAGAGGCGGCTCATGGGCACATCCCGCGAAAGGTCCTGCAGCACCTGGGCTATGGCCCGCCGCTGCGCGCCAGTGAGGGTGAAGGGGAGGGACGCTATAAACCCTTCCAATACCTCTTGAGGCAGGACCAGGGCAGGGGCCTTGGCTCCCTCCTGCCATGCCTTCTTACGCCTCACCACCCCTAGCTCGATGACCAGCAGCTCCTCCAGGGCAAAGCGGCGGCGGGCCCTTTGGGCCATCTCCCGCGTATCGGGGAAGTGGATCTGGCGCAGGGCTTCGGCCACCGGCGGCAGGCCCAAGCGCTGACGCAGCTCGGGGGGCAAGGCCTCGGGCATCTGGTGGGCAGAGAGCTCCAGGGCCTGCCACACCAGCCGGCGCAACAGCCGCTGGGGCAGACCCTCGGTGCTGGGGTAAACAGGCACCAGGCGACGGGTGTTGAGAGACTCGGCGTCCAGGGGCTCCCACTCCGGGTTCTCCATCTGGCGCCGTCCACGGAAGACGGACACCCGGCCGGAGAAGGCCACCCGCATGCCCGTCCGCAGCTGGCGGGCCACGTGTGTCTGGCCCCACCAGATGAGCCGCATGGTCCCTGTCTCGTCCCCCACGATGGCCTCGGTGGCCTTGCGTCGGCCTATGGCGGTCTCGCCGGCGCTCCAAACAGTAGCGATGACCGTCTGCTCCTCCCCCGTCACCAGCTGGCTTATGGGACGCACAGCCGCATAGTCATGGTAGCGGTGAGGGAAGTGGTAGAGGAGGTCGCCCACCGTTACGATGCCCAGCCGCCCCAGCTTGTGCGCATGGCCCCTGTTCACCCCGCGCAGCTGTGTCACAGGCGACGATGGGACGACGGCCCTGGCTTCCTCACGTTGGCGGCGGTGACGTTGCGGCTGAGGGGAACGGAGTGCTTGCAGGAGGGCCTCCACCACCCTGCGCCTCTGAATGGGGTGTAAGGCCGCGTAGCCGCCGGGGGGTAGGGAGCCCACCACCTGTAACAGCCGGTGGCCATCGGGCAGGGGGTTCTGCAGGAGAAAACGGCGCAGATAGGCGTCCAGGCCGCCCACCACGGCGGTATCCAAAAACCCCTTGGCCTTCTCCAGCTCCAGGACCCGCCGCAGCTGACCTATGGCCTCTTGCAAGGCCCTACTCTTCCCCCTCCAGACAGCCCACCCCGATGACACCAGGGCCGGCATGAGTCCCCACCACAGGGCCGATGCGGACAAGGTATGTGCGGGCGTGGGGCACGGCAGCCCGCATCCGCTCTAGCAAGGCCTCCGCCTCCTCCCGCTCTGTGGAGTAGCCCACCCCCATCTCCTGGATACGGGGCGAGGCCAAGATGAGTTGCAGCATGCGCTCCAAGGCCTGGGAGCGCGTCCGCACCCTGGCCTCGGGGTGTAGCTCCCCATCCCGCACGCTCAGGATGGGCTTCACCTGCAACAGGGCCCCTAGAAGGGCCCTGGCCCTGCCGATGCGCCCGCCACGCCTGAGGTACTCCAAGGTGTCCAGCATGACCAAGATGCGTACCCGCTCCACGCACCGGCGGGCGATGGCCACCACCTGCTCCAGCCCTGCCCCCGCCTGCGCTGCCCGCGCCGCTGCCAACACGATGAAACCCATGCCCATGGAGACGTTGAGGGAGTCCACCACCTCGATGCGTGCCCCCTTCGCCTGCAGGGCAGCCGCCGCCTGGCAGGCGTTATTGTAGGTGGCCGATAGCTTGGAAGAGATGTGGATGGATACCACCTCATCCGTCTCCCTCAGGACCTCCTCATAGGCGCGGAGGAAATCCCCCACCGAGGGCGCAGAGGTGGTGGGCAGCTCCCTGCCCTCCTTCAGCAGCCGGTAGAAGGTGTCGTGGTCCATGTCCACCCCCTCGCGATAGGCACGGTCGCCGAAGATGACGCTCAGAGGCACCACGGTGATCCCCAGCTCCTGTGCCAGCTCGCGGGGAATGTCGGCTGTGCTGTCCGTGACCACCTTGACCGCCAAGGCACACCCCCTACAGAAGGCACCGGTGGCCTAATGGCCTTGTGGCCAGTATATCACGCCCTTCCTGGGGGCCACCAAGGGGGTGCTTACCACCATACCTTCCCCTCCACCTCCTCCGGCTGCAGGGCCTCCTGCCCTTTGGTCCAGAGGCCGGTGGAGAGGTACTTCCAGCCGCCGTCAGCGAACAAGCAGACGATATTGCCCCGTTGCAGCCTCTCCGCCACCCGCAGGGCGGTGCGCAGGACGGCACCGGAGGAGATGCCGGCAAATATCCCCTCCCGGTCCATCAGCTCCTTGGTCATGGCAAAGGAAGTGCGGGAGTCCACCACGATGCGTCCGTCCAGCACCGACTCGTCCAACACTGGCGGGATAAACCCTTCCTCCAGGCTGCGCAGCCCCTGCACGAGGTCGCCAGGATGGGGCACGGTGGCGATGACCTTCACCTTAGGGTTGTGCTCCTTGAGCCGCCGCCCCACACCCGTGAGGGTGCCGCCGGTCCCCAGCCCCGCCACAAACACGTCCACCTCCGGCAGGTCGCGGATGATCTCCACGGCGGTGGTCTCGTAATGGGCGCGGGGGTTGTTGGGGTTGCCGTATTGGTAGGGCATGTAGTAGCGCTGGGGGTCCTCCTCCACCATGCGCTGGGCAAGGGCGATGGCGTCGTTGGTGGAGCGGGCCCCCCGGGCATACACCACCTCGGCGCCGAAGGAGCGGATGAGCTGTTCCCTCTCAGGGGTCACGTTATCGGGCAGGACGCACACCACCCGATAGCCCTTGACGCGGCCCACCATGGCCAGGCTTATGCCCGTATTGCCACTGGTGGGCTCCAGAATGATCTTCTCCGGCGTCAGCGCGCCCGACTCCTCGGCAGCCCGGATCATGTAGAGAGCGATGCGGTCCTTAAGGCTGCCGCTGGGGTTCTGCCCCTCCAACTTGGCGAAGATGCGCACCCCAGGCTTGGGCTGGAACCGCCGCAGCTCCACCAGGGGAGTGTTACCGATGCACTCCAAGATGTTGGCATAGACCCTCCCCCCCATGGCCCGCCTCTTCCCGCTTACGGGCTGCGGCCTCTTAACCCCCAACATCTCCTCCTGCCAGGGCAGGGAGGATGGAGATCACGTCCCCATCCTGCACCGGCGTGTCCAGCTGCTGGAGAAAACGCACGTCTTCATCATTGAGATAGATGTTCACGAACCGGTGCAGGCGGCCATTGTCCAAGACGCTGGCCTTGATGCCGGGGAACATCTCGTCCAGGCGGTCCAAGACCTCGCCGATGGTGGCTCCCTCCACCTGCACGGAGCGCCTTCCCCCGGCCAGCCTTTGCAGGTTCGCCGTGAGCCTCACCTCTATCGCCATTGCCAGCCCCTTTCCATTATATTGCGCAGTCCTTTCTGCGCATATCTTCACTCGTGCCTCCCTGGGAAGGGGGCACCGCAAAAGCCTTCGTAATCGATGAGCTGAGTGATGGTGGGCTCATCGCCACACAGGGGGCATGCGGGATCCCGCCGCAGCTTGACTACCCGGAACTCGCCCGCCAGGGCATCGTAGAGGAGGAGGCGCCCCACCATGGGCTCGCCGATGCCCAGGATGAGCTTTATGGTCTCCACCGCCTGTAGGGAGCCGATGACACCTGTGAGGGCGCCCAGGACGCCCGCCTCAGCACAGCTGGGCACCGCCCCTGGCGGGGGAGGTGAGGGGAAGAGGCAACGGTAGCAGCCCCGGCCGGGCATGAACACCGTCATCTGGGCGTCGAACATGAGGATGGAGGCGTCCACCAGGGGCTTGCCGGCGAAGTAACAGGCATCGTTGACCAGGTAGCGGGTGGTGAAGTTGTCGGCCCCGTTCACCACCACGTCATACTGGGGGATGATGTCCATGGCGTTGTCGGAGGTGAGGGGGCCATCGTGGATGACCACGTTGACGTCCGGATTGTAGGAGAGGATGGTCTCCCTGGCCGACTCCGTCTTGGGGCGCCCTACGTCGTCGTTCTGATGGAGGATCTGGCGCTGGAGGTTGGAGAGGTCCACCACATCGAAGTCCACGATGCCGATGGTGCCCACGCCGGCCAGGGCCAAGTAGAGGGCGGCGGGGGAGCCCAGGCCTCCCGCTCCTACCACCAGCACCTTAGCCGCCAGGAGCTTGCGCTGGCCCACCGGGCCCACCTGGGGCATGATGATGTGGCGCGAGTAGCGCAGCACCTGCTCTGGGGTCAGCACCTGGCCACCGGCGATGGCCGGGATGATGGCCACCTCGTCGCCGTCCTGCACCGGTGTCTCCGGCCCCTGCAGGGTGTGGATCTCTTGATTGTTGAGGTAGACGTTGATGTGGGCGGGGATATGCCGCTGCTGGTCGAAGATCATGTTGGCCAGGGCGGGGAAGTGACGTGCCAGGTCCTCTAGGATCTCCCGCACCGTCCTGCCTTGGGCCTGCACATAGACCTGGTTGCCCGTAAGCCTTCGGAAGGGCGTCGGTATGTAGACGGTCACGCTCACGCTTTTCCTCCTCCTTTACTCCAAGAAGCTGTAACGCTCGCCGGTGTCCGGCAGGATGGTCACCACCCGCTTGCCCCGGCCCATCCGCTTGGCCACTTTGATGGCTGCCACCACATTGGCCCCCGATGATATGCCCACCAGGAGCCCCTCCTCACGGGCCAGACGGCGGGCCATGGCCATGGCCTCTTCGTCCCCCACGCCGATGACCTCGTCGATGATGCGCCGGTTGAGGACGCCAGGGACGAAGCTGGCGCCTATGCCCTGGATGGCATGGGGGCCTGGTCTGCCCCCTTGCAAGACGGGCGAGCGGGAGGGCTCCACTGCCACCACCAAGATGTTGGGGTTGTGCTGCTTTAGGACCTCGCCAACGCCGGTGATGGTGCCGCCCGTGCCCACCCCAGCCACGAAGGCGTCCAGCCGCCCCTCCGTGGCCTCCAAGATCTCCTGGGCGGTGGTGCGACGGTGGATCTCGGGGTTGGCGGGGTTCTCGAACTGCTGGGGCATGAAGTAGTCGGGGTTGTTGCGCACCAGCTCCTCAGCGGCGTAGACCGCCCCCGTCATCCCCTCTAGGGCCGGGGTGAGGACCACCTCCGCCCCGAATCGGGCCAGGAGGTCGCGACGGGCCAGGCTCATGTCTTCGGGCATGGTGACGATGAGGCGGTACCCCTTCACAGCCGCCACCATGGCCAGGCCGATGCCCGTGTTACCGCTGGTGGGTTCCACGATGGTAGCCCCTGGCTTGAGGATGCCCCGTCGCTCGGCGTCCTCGATCATGGAGAGGGCGATGCGATCCTTGACGGAGCCAGCGGGGTTGAGGGACTCCAGCTTAGCCACGATCTCTGCCGCCCCATTGGGCACCACGCGGTTGAGGCGCACCATGGGCGTGTCGCCTATAAGGTCGAGGACGCTGTCCACGATCCTAGCGCGCCTGGCCATGCTCGCCCCTAGATAACGTACCTATCGGCCCGCACCGCCCGCTGCCGGTCCTTGGCGGCCAGCTCGGCTATGGTCACCCGGTCCAGCACTTGCATAATGGCTCGCTGGACCTCCTCCCACATCTCCCGCTGGGCACAGCCGCCGGCGCGGCTGCACTCGGAGGCCTCCTCCAGACACTCCACCGGTATGAGCTCTCCCTCGAGGGCCCTTATGACGTCGCTCACCCTTATCTCGTTGGGGTGGCGGGCCAGGGCATGCCCCCCCTGCGGGCCCCGCACGCTGCGCACCAGCCCAGCCCGCCGCAGCATGGCCAAAAGCTGCTCCAGATAAGACTCAGGGATGTTCTGGCGAGCGGCGATCTCAGCGCTCTGGGTGAGCCGTCCTTCCCCATACCGGTGGGCCAGCTCGATGAGGGCGCGGATGCCGTAGTCCCCCTTGCTCGATATGCGCATGCATCCCACCAAGAAAGTGGAGTGGTTTCATCAACAATACTAGCATGGGCCATGTGTGGGGGCAAGGGGCCGCTAAGGCGCCGGGCGGGTGGGTGGCAGACCTAGGCGAGCGGCCAGCTCCCCGTTGGTGGGCTCCACTAGATAGTCTCCTTCGGGGAACACCACCACCGGTATGATGAAGCGGCCCCCATTGACCTGAAGGACGTACTGCCTGGCCTCCTGGTCGGCCTCCACGTCCAGCCAGCGGAAGGGTACGCCCCAGTCGGTGAGGAACTGCTTGGCGCGACGGCAGTCGGGGCACCAGTTGGCCCCATAGACGTATACGATGCCAGTCACGCCCCGCCTCCCGCCACAGCGGGCACGATGCTTACCTCATCACCTGGCTTGAGGACGGTATCCAGACCTTGGAGGAAGCGCACGTCCTCGCCGTTGACGTATACGTTGACGAAGCGGCGCAACTGGCCCGCCTCGTCCACAAGCCGCTCCTTGAGGCCCGGGAACCGGGCCTCAAGGGCCTCGATGCAGTCCTTGAGGCGGGAGCCCTCGGCGGTCACCACCTCCTGGCCACCGGTGAGGCGGCGCAAGGGGGCTGGGATGCGTACCTTCACGCTCATGTTCGCGGCACCTCAACCCTCCATGATGTCACCGGGCACGGGGTCCACCCTCACCCCCTGCTCCTCCACCCACCTTATCCCACGCTCGATCTCCTCCATATCCCCCTCCAGCTCGAGGACGACCCATCCCTGGGTCTCGGTGACGTCGGCGCGGCGGATGTTGGTTACCACGTTGAAGTTCTTACCCAGGCGCCAAATGATGGGCTCCTGCACTAGCTGAGGGGGGAAGGTGAATTTGACCCGCTGTTTGGCCACGTTACCACCCCTACCCTTTGCTGGCCATGAGGGCTTCCTGACGACGGGCCATAGCCTCCTCAAAGGAGGCGATGGTGGGCATTACCACCACGGGCTCAGGCAGGACGCCCTCTACGGCCTCCCGCGTCTTAAGGCCGGCCCCTGTGATGAATGCTACCACCGTCTCGTCCGGGGCGAAAGAGCCTGCCTGGGCCAGACGCTTGAGGGCAGCCACCACCACCCCCCCAGCCGTCTCAGCGAATATCCCTTCTGTCTCGGCCAGGAGCCGCATCCCCTCCACGATCTCATCGTCGGACACGGCCACCCCATAGCCACCGCTCTCGTTGAGGACGCGCAGGGCGTAATAGCCGTCGGCGGGGTTGCCAATGGCCAACGATTTGGCGATGGTGTTGGGGCGCTGGGGTCGGATATCGTAGCTCTTGCGCTCCCAGGCCTCCACCACCGGTGAGCAGCCCAAGGCCTGAGCGGCCGTCATGCGCGGTGGCCGCCACTCCACCAGGCCCAGCCAGGCCAGCTCCTTCATGCCCTTGTAGATCTTGGTGAACAGGGAGCCGCTGGCCACCGGCACCACGCAGTGATGGGGGATGCGCCAGCCCAGCTGCTCGCACACCTCGTAGCCCAGGGTCTTGGAGCCTTCAGCGTAATAGGGGCGGACGTTGATGTTAACGAAGGCCCATGGGTACCTCTCGGCCAGCTCGCTGCACAGGCGGTTGACATCATCATAGGACCCCTTCACGGCCACCAGGGTGGGGCCATAGATGGCCGAGCCCACCACCTTGCCCACCTCCAGGTCGGCGGGGATGAAGACTAGAGCCCGCAGCCCAGCGCGGGCGGCATGAGCGGCTACGGAGTTAGCCAGGTTGCCAGTGGAGGCACAGGCCAAGGTATCGAAGCCGAACTCCCGGGCCTTGGTGGCCGCCACCGATACCACCCGGTCTTTGAAGGACCAGGTGGGGTTTACGCAATCGTTCTTAATATAGAGGTGGCGCAGCCCCAGGGCCTTGCCCAGACGGGGAGCAGGCAACAGAGGGGTGAAGCCAGCGCCGATGTCCACCGGCTCCCCTTCCACCGGCAATAGTTCGCGATAGCGCCAGATGGTGTAAGGCCCCCCCTCGATGCGGCGACGAGATATGTGCCTGCGTAGGGCCTCGTAATCGTAAGTCACTTCCAGGGGTCCGAAGCAGAACTCGCACACATATATGGGCTCCAGCGGGTACAGGCGCCCACACTCGCGACACCTCAGACTTTTGGCGAAGGACATGCCCAGCCCTCCTGCTCTCCCAAAATACAACTTATGCGGCCCCCCCCGGGGCCGCCTCGCCTTCGGTCCCCCGCCACATCCCGCGCGCCGGCGCCCATTGCAATAAAGGAGGCCCCTTCCACTAGAGGGAAGAGGCCATATCCAGGCCAGCTCCCCCTTATCGTCCCCCACCTCAAGGCGGGGACGGCGTTGGCACCGCTGCACGGGCTCGGCTCAGGACCTGAAGCCCTGGCCTGACCCCGGCCGGTTGCCGGGCTTCACAGGGCCGTTCCCTCCACCTCTCTGGATAAGAGGGGCCGTATTCGGTTGTCAGGGCTTTATCCTAGCATGCCCCCCACTGTGTGTCAACGGGCCGCGGGGCCCCCTCGCGCCCCCTTGGCAGAACTACCACGAAGGTGGCACCCCGCCCCAGCTGGCTCTCTGCCCAGATGCGGCCGCCGTGGGCCTCCACTATGGCCTTAGCGATGGCCAGCCCCAGCCCCGCCCCTCCATCCTCATCGCGGCGGCGGGCGCGGTCGGCCCGATAGAAGCGGTCGAAGATGCGGGGCAGGTCCTGGGGGTCGATGCCCACCCCTGTATCGGCCACCTCCAGACGGGCCCTATCGCCATCGGCGGCGGCCCTCACCTCCACCCTGCCTCCCGCGGGGGTGAATTTGATGGCGTTGTCCAACAGGATGAACAGAAGCTCCCGCAGGCGGGTGGCATCGCCCCACAGGGGGACGGCGCCCGGGGCCACCACCTCTCCTTGCAGGCCCTTCTCCTGAAGGCGGGGCGAGAGCTGACGCACGGCGTCCCGAGCCAACTGGGCCAAGTCCACCTCCTCCCTGTGCAGGGGAAGACGGCCAGCGTCGGCCCGAGCCAGGGTCAGCAGCTGGGACACGAGGCGGGCCAGTCGCTCGCTCTCGCCGATGATATCCTCCACCTCCTGCCGGTGAGCCGAGATAGGCTCCTCGGGGTGACGTTGGAGGATCTCGGCGCTGGCCCTGATGAGGGAGAGGGGGGTCCGGAGTTCATGGGAGGCATCGGCCATGAAGGTCCGCTGGCGCTCCATAGCCTCTTTGATGGGACGGAGGGCCCGCCCGGCCAAGAAATAGCCCCCGCCTACCGACAGGAGGATGGCACCTACCCCTCCTGCCAGCAGAATCACCAGGAGGTTGTGCAGGGCAGATAGCTCAGGCTCGAGGCTCCGTCCCACCAGTAGCACCAGCCCAGGGCCCATCCCCACGGGCCGCAGATAGATACGCACCTCCTCCCCATCGTGCGACTGGACGGTCAGGAGCTTGGGCCCCCTTGCTAACACCTCCTGCGTATCCTGGGACGGGGGGAGAATGGTGGGGTCCAAGTTGCGGCTGGCGGCCAGGAGCTGCCCATGGGGCCCTAACAGGGCATACATATATGCGTAGGACCCCTCCTCTGGCCCCACCTGAACATCCCCTATGGCCTGCTGCCTCTCCAGGAGGCGTAGACGGGCATTGAGGAGGGGCAGCTCCCGTTCCGCCCGCGTGCGCAGCTCGTCGTCCACGTTCCCCAGCACCATGTGACGGACCGTGAGGTACACGGCTAGGCCCAATAGGGTCAGGGCCACCGCCAGGACTGCCGCAAACCAAAGGGCGAGGCGCCAGCGAGCGGACGCGAACACTTCCTACTCCGATATCATGTAGCCATGGCCCCGCACAGTATGGATGAGGGGCCTCTGGTGACCCTTGTCCACCTTGCGCCGTAGGTAGGCGATGTATACATCCACCAAGTTGGAGTCGGGGGCGAAATCGTATCCCCACACGTGATCCAGGATCTGGGTGCGGGTGAGGACGCGGCCTGCGTTACGCATAAGCAGCTCCAAGAGGGCAAACTCCTTAGGGGAGAGCTCGATCTCGCGGCCCCCACGCCAGGCCCGGCGCCGCTGCAGGTCCAGCACCAAGTCCCCCACCTGGAGCCGATGGGGCTCCCGCGGCTGGACGCGACGGCGGGAGAGAGCCCGCAGACGGGCCAGCAGCTCCTGGAATGCAAAAGGCTTGGCAAGGTAGTCGTCGGCGCCGGCGTCCAGGCCCCGCACCTTGTCCTCCACGCTGTCCAGGGCGGTGAGCATGAGGACAGGGGTGTCCACCTTGGCCCGACGCAAGGCCTGGCACACCTCCACCCCGTTCATCTCCGGAAGCAATATGTCCAGCACGATGACATCGAAATCCCCTTCCAAGGCCAGGCGGAGGCCTTCCAGGCCATCGTAAGCTACCTCCACCCGGTGCCCCTCCTCCTCCAGGACACGGCGCACCAGCTGGACCAGGCGCCGCTCGTCCTCTACCAAGAGGACCTTCACGACTTCATTGTACGTCTATCACATTAAAGCTCCATGAGAGGTCTCGGGCATGGATATTGGGGGACTCTGAGGGGCCATTAATCCTCTTTTAATGTGGAGCCCCTAACATAGGAGCTGGAAGGAAAACTGCAAGGAGGTGGAGACATGAGGAGATGGCTGCTCATCATAGCCTTGGTGGTGGGGCTGGCTTTAGGCACCCTGGGTGGGGCCTTGGTGGCCACGGCCCAGGACCAGGGGAATGCCTCCCCCTTCAGCTTCGCCGAGAGCTTCCTGGACAAGCTGGCCCAGCGGCTGGGCATCGGCCGTGACCAACTGGAGCAAGCCATGAGGGACGCAGCCAACGATACGGTGAACGAGGCCCTGAGCCGTGGGGTCATAACCGAGGACCAGGCCCAACGGCTGCGACAGCGCATCCAGGAGACGGCCCCCCGCTTCCCCTGGGGCCCCAAGGGCTGGCATAAGGGTCCCTGGGGACACAAGTGGGGCGCCGGCCTCATCGTCCAGGCGGCTGCCGATGTCCTAGGGATGACCCCTGAGGACGTGGTGGCCCAGCTGCGGGACGGCAAGAGCCTGGCCCAGGTGGCCCAGGAGAAGGGGATGTCGGTGGAGAGCTTCAGGGCCCAACTCCTGGAGAAGGTGGGCCAGCTCATCGCCCAGCGGGCCGACCAGCTGCGCCAGCAGATCGAGCAGAACATCGACGACATCATCAACGCCCAGGGCTTCCCACCGTGCCCTTGGCAGCCTGTTAAGCCCAGTGGGGGGAGCCAGTCCACTGCCACCCAGGCATAGCGGCCCGAGGCCCTATACTAAGGGGGAGAGCAGGGTGTGCCCTCCCCCTGTTTACTATCGTCAAGGGGGTCTTGAGAGATGAGAAGGCTAGTAGTGGCTCTAGGAATAGCTGTGCTGGTGGTGGGCGGGGCCGTGGGTGGGGGCATCGCCTATTTCGTATCCCGCAGCGACGAGCCCGAGCTGGTGACGGAGGCCCCACCCCTTCCTAGCCCCGTGGCCACAGTGGCGCCAAGGGGCGAGGTCCTCCACCTGGTGGTGGTGCCAGAGGAGTCGGAGGCCAGTTATATAGCGCGGGAGAAACTGGCCCGCCTGCCCGTATCCACAGAGGCAGTGGGCAAGACCAAGGCCATAACGGGCGACATCTACCTCACCCGCCAGGGGCTGGCACCCCAGCCGCCATCAGTGCTGAGGGTGGACCTGCGCACCCTACAGAGCGATGAGCCCCGAAGGGACAATTACGTGCGCAATAACACCTTGGAGGCCGATAGGTACCCCTATGCTGAGTTCATCATAGAGGAGATCGTCGGCTTCCCTCTCGACTACCGAGAGGGGGAAGAGGCGGCAGTGACCCTCAAAGGCACCATGACCATCCACGGCGTCTCCCGACCCTTCAGCTTCGATGTGCGGGCCCGCTATGGAGGCGGCGTCCTCACAGGGGTAGCCCACGCCACCTTCCGGCTTACCGACTTCGGGCTCTCTCCTCCCAACATCGCAGGCATAGTCACGGTGGAGGACGAGATGCGACTACAGGTGGTGCTGACGGCCCGCCTACAGACAGGGTCTTAGTACTTGGAGACGTTCATCTCCTCGATGCGGCCCTCCACCAGGTAGACCACACGCTCGCATATGTTGGTGGCCCGGTCGGCGATGCGCTCCAGGTTGTGGGCCACCCAGGTGAGCCACGTGGCCCGCTGGATGGTGCGGGGGTCCTGGAGCATAAAGGTCAGGAGCTCCCGGTATACCTGGTCGTATAGGGCGTCCACCTCGTCGTCGCGGTCGCAGATGGCACGGGCAGCCTGTGGGTCGCGGCGGCGGAAGGAGTCCACCGCGTCCCGCAGCATCCCCGTGGCCACCTGGGCCATACGCGGGATGTCGATATAAGGCTTGAGGGGGGGCTCATCGGCCAGGAGGATGGCCAGTTTGGCGATGCCCTCAGCATGGTCCCCCATGCGCTCCAGATCGACGATGATGTAGAGGACGGAGATGATGGTGCGTAGGTCACTGGCCATGGGCTGCTGCGTGGCGATGATCTCCAAGCACCGCTCCTCAATGGCGTACCGCTTCTGGTTGACCTTCAGGTCATCCATGATGATTTGGTGGGCCAGCTCCTTGTCCCTCTGGATGAGAGCGCGGATGGCCCCCTCTATGGCCCCAGCCACCATCTCCGCCAGAACCACCATCTCCTCCTGGATCTCTAAAAGCTCTTGCTCGAGAAGCTTGCGTGTCATGGCCATTCCCCCCTTTTCCCAACCACAGTCCTGTAACGGAGTAGTAATATTGTCAAGTTTTCCGCCCCGCCTGTCAAGGCCCTCCGGGGAGGGGGCGATGGCAGGCTCCTTCACCCTAAGGAGCTAGCCCTCATCTCCCGCAAGCGGGGGGCCACCTCTGTGGCCAGCAACCGCAGATGGTCCCACAGCTCCTCCGGCCGGCAGATGGGGGAGAGCACCAGGTGCTCCGCCCCCGCTTCCAGGAAGCGGCCCAGCATGGCCGCACACTCCTCGGGGGGGCCGCAAGGGACACAGTGGCGAATGGCCTCTCGTAAGGGACGGTTGTAAAACCCCTCCAGGTAGGTGGTAGCCAAGGCCTCCCCTTCCTCCCGTGTGCGGGCCAGCGCGATGAACACGAACAGGGCGGGGACGATGGCCTCCGCGTCCCGGCCAGCCTCCATGGCGTGGCGACGCACCTGTAAAAGGGCCTCCCGGTACCGTTGCGGGGAGAACATCCAGGGCAAAAACCCGTCCCCCATATGACCAGCGCGGCGCATGGCTGCTGGGGCGCGGCCCCCCACCCAGATGGGCGGCCCGCCGGGTCGGGCCGGCGACGGCTGGAGACGGAATGACTCCAGCCTGTACCCTGGGCCCGCATGTGTCACTTCCTCCCCTCGCCACAGACGGCGCAGCACCGTGATGGCGTCGTCTGCCCTTTTACCCCTCTCCCTGAGGGGGACGCCACAGGCTGCCAGTTCCCAGGGGAACTCGCCCCCCACGCCCACCCCCAGGATGAGCCTTCCCTCAGAGAGAAGGTCCACCGTGGCAGCCTCTTTGGCCACCATGGCCGGCGGCCTCAGGGGCAGGATGACGACGCCCGCCCCCAGGAGGACCCGTCGGGTGACAGCCGCCAGGGCAGCCAACACCGTGAAGGCATCGAAGACGGCCCCATAACGGGGGACGTACAGATGGTCGCCCGTCCACAAGGAATCGAACCCCAACTCCTCCAGCTGGGGCAGACGCTCCCGCTCCCGCAAGAGCCGATCGAGGAAGAAGAAGAGGTTGACACCCACCTGCACGCCAGGCACACTGCCCTACCCATTGCCCTCTTGGGACCCTTGCAGGGCCCGTCGCCATGCCTCCACCTCTGCCCGCCGGATACGCCAGAACTGGGGCCGCCTCTTCTCCAGGAAGGCCTGGGGGCCTTCCCGCGCCTCCCCTCGCTCGAAGAAGTCGTGGTGGAGCCAGTTGACGATGGTGCCCAACTGAGGCATGGTGTCCAGCTCCCAGTCGAAGGAGGCCTTAAGCACCTCCAGACAGCTGGGGGAGAGGGAGAGGAGCTCCTCGCACCAACGGTCCACCTCCTCCTCCAGCCTCTCCAGGGGGACGACGCGGTTCACCAGCCCCATGGCCAGGGCCTGGCTGGCGTCGTAACGGCGGCAGAGCATCCACATCTCGCGGGCCCGCTTGGCCCCCACCACCCGTACCAGATAGGGCATGATATAGCCATCGGCGGGGCTGGCCACGCGGGGGCCGTTCTGGCCGAAGATGGCGTTGTCGGCAGCGATGGTAAAGTCGCAACAATAGGCCAAATGGTTGCTGCCGCCGATGCAGTACCCTTTGACCATGGCGATGACCGGCTTGCGGCACATGCGCACCAGCCGGTTGGGAGCATAGCGCCAGTAGAACTGTTCCCTCAGACCCCACTGCTCCCACTCCACGTCCCCGCCCACGCCGAAGTGGTCACCAACGCCACTCAGCACCACCACGCCGATCATGGGGTCGTGGCTGGCGTCGTAGAAGGCGCGGAACATCTCATCCATGGTGTGGGCGGTGAAGGCGTTGAGGCGGTGGGGGCGGTTTACCAGGACCCTGGCTACTCCCCCCTCCAACTCGGTGTGGAACTTCTTTTCATAGATGATGTCGGTGAAGTCCATCCCCTCACCGGTCACCCTTTGCCATTCCGTCCAGCCCATGCTCGCACCTCCATCAAAGGCTTCCTATGATACGCGTGGGCCCCTGTAGCCAGCCGAGAAGCATCTCCTCCGTGGCCAACTCAAGCCCCCTCATCTCCGGCATCCCCAGCAGGCGGCTCCAGATGGGACAGGCGTAGAGGGCCACCCCCTCTTGCTGAGCCTGTTGCAGGAGGGACCGCACGTCCACCTGGCGCCCTTCCCCCCTGCCCATGATGGGCAGGCCCAAATCGCGGGCAGCATCGGCCAGGCGCCACCTGGTCTCCTGGCCCTGTAGCTCCACGGGCCAGCGGAAGAAGCCATCGGCCACTGCCTTTAACGCCTCCTGGGTGAAGAGAACCCCCACCTTCTGGCCGGAGCGCCTAGCGGCCATGGCCGCTAGGAGAGTCCCCATTAGTGAGCTGGCCACGGCATCGCGACATATGAACAACAGGTCCATAGCTCCCTCCTCAGTAGGAACGTGGTAGGCCTAAGTGGTGCTCAGCGATATAGTTCAGGATCATCTCCCGCGATACAGGGGCGGTGCGGAAGAGACGAACCAGGGGCCAGATGGTGATGACATCGGCCTCGCCTGTGAAGCCTGCGCCACCATGTACTTGGATGGCCGTGTCCACTGCCCGGATGGCCGCCTCGGCCGCTGCATATTTGGCCATATTGGCATATATGCCCACCGTGCGGCGGTCCACGCCGGCGTCGAAGAGGCGGGCAGCGTGACGGGCCATAAGCCCTGCCAGCTCCAGCTCGGTGGCGACCATGGCCAGGGGATGGGCCAGCCCCTGGTGGGCACCGATGGGGACGTTGAACACCACGCGGCGGCGGGCATAATCCACGGCCTTGGCCAGCGCATATCGACCGAGCCCCACAGCCATGGCCGCCACCGTGATCCGCTCTGGGTTGAGGGCATCGAAGAGCACGTCCAGGCCCTTGCTCTCCTCCCCCACCAGGGCGGAGGCCGGCACCGTGACCCTGTCCAGGAACACCTGGAACTGGCGCTCCGTGATGAGGATGCGGGTATCCATGGCCACCGCCTGCAGACCCTCGGCCTTGGTCCCGACGATGAACATCCCCATCCCCTGCCTCTTGTCCGCCACCTCCTCACGGGGGGAGGTCCTGGCCACCACGAGCATGTGGTCGGCATGGTCTACCCCGCTGATGAAGACCTTCTGGCCGCTGATGACGAAGGAATCGCCTTCCCGCCGCGCTAGGGTGCGGATGTTGAAGGAGTTGCTGCCGGCATCGGGCTCGGTGATGGCAAAGCAGAAGCGGGACTCCCCCCGCAGGAGGGCAGGGAAGTGGGTGGCCTTCTGCTGCGGCGTGCCATGGCGGGCCAACACGAGATGGGCCATGGCCGTGCTGAGCACCAGCATGAACAGAGGTAGCCCATCTGCGCTCAGCTCCTCGATGAGGGCAGCCAAAAGCTCCAGATGGCAGCCAGCGCCCCCATACTCCTCAGGTATGGTGAGGCCCAGGTAGCCCCCCTGGGCCAAGTCCTGCCACAGCTCCTCCGGCGCCTCCCCATGCTGGGCCTTCTCCAGCCAGTAGGCGCGCCCATAACGACGGGCCAGGGCCCGGGCCGCCGCCCGCACCTGTGCCACCTCTTCCCGCTCATCGGGCCTCTGCATCTTCATCCCCGTTATCGATAGGTGTGAACTGTGGGACGGACACCTCGCCTCGCCTCTCAAAGGTCACCTGAACGGCCATGTCGATGTGGACGCGCGCTGGCTCCACCCCCACTATGTTGGCCATGAGGCGAGGGCCCTCTTCTAGCTCCACAATGGCCAGGGCGTAAGGCGCCCGCCTTTGGAAGAAGTGCGAAGGGGCCTGATGGACCACGGTGAAGCTATAGACCCGTCCCCGCCCGGAGCATGCGATCCATTCCAGCTGGCTGGCCCAACACCTTGGGCACCATCGACGGGGGGGCAGGAAGATGTAGCCACACCCTTGACACCGCTGGGCCACCAGACGCCCCCGGCGCGCCGCCTCCCAAAAGGGGCCCGCTACCCCTTCCTGGTTAGGTACCGGCGCCCCTGTCACCGCCTCCTCCCTAGGATGAGGGTGCTGTGTTCAGCCATCATGCCGCCATAGGTATGCACCAGCACCACCTCGGCCTCCGGCACTTGCCTTGCCCCAGCCCTCCCCATCACCTGTAATGCGCCTTCTACGATCATGGAGAGGCCTGAGGCGTCCCCCGTATGGCCGTAGGAGAGGAGGCCACCATACGTGTTGACAGGCAAAGGGCCGCCGGGCGAGCAGTGGCCTTGGGCGAAGAGCCTGCCCCCCTCCCCACGCCGCGCCAGCCCTGCCTCCTCCAGCAGGATAATGGGGCAAATGGTGAAGGCGTCGTAAAGCTCGGCCACCCTTATGTCACTAGGCCCCAGCCCCGCACGGGCATAGGCCTGCTCTATCGACCACCGAGCGCCCGCGGTGGCCAGCTCGGGGGCCCAGGTGACGTAGCCGTGGCTATGGAACTCCCCCCACCCGAGGATATGGGCCGGCCTGGGGTTTATCTCCATCGCCACGTCGTCGCGCGCCACCACTAATGCCCCGCCTCCCTCGCACGGGACAGAGCAGTCCAGGAGGTGGAAGGGCTCAGCTATGGGCCGGGAAGCGAGGACGTCGTCCACGCTCAAGGGGCCGGCCCCTCGCATGAGGGCATGGGGATGAAGCATGGCCCACTGGCGGGCAGCCACAGCCACCGCGGCCATCTCCTGAGGGGTAGTGCCCCGCTCATGCATGAACCTGCGCGCGATTAACGCATAGAGAGGCACGATGTACGCCCCATAAATGTACTCGAAGTGAGGATGGCTCACCATGCGCGCCATGGCATCGGCCCCGCCTCGGCTCACGCTGGGGAACTTGCCAGCCCCCAGGCAAAGCACCGCCGATGCCACCCCTTCCTCTATGGCCCAGCAGGCCCTTTGCACCATTATCGCATAGGTGGCCCCACCGGCATTGACCGTCTCGGCGAAGGTGGGACGCAATCCCAGGGCGTGGGCCAGCCGCTCGTGGGTGAAGATGTCTGTCTCCTCCCCCCTTGCCATGCCCGCCGGGGCGCACAAGAGGCCATCTATCATGCGGGGACTGAGGTGCCATTCTCGCAAGAGGAGGGATACCGCTTCCTCATACAGGTCCAACACCGTCATATGGGGATACCGCCCCGGCGGGAGTTCGCTGGCGGCGGCGATGGCCACCCCCCTGGGCATGGGCCCTCACTCCTCGATGCCCTTGAGAAAGCGCTGGGTGAAGGTGGGGCGCCTGAGCTGGTAGTTGTATAAGCATTTGGAGCAGGGCTTGTAGCCCTCCGCCATGGCCTGCTGCAGCTTATCGGGCTGGAAGCCCACCGCCCGCCCCGAGCGCACCAGCTCCCAGATGCCACACCCCTCGGGGGTGGGGTCCTCATGAAACACATCGTGCACTGTCATAGTAGTAGGGTCGCCGATGTAGTGGCGGCCCCGCACCGACTCGATAGGCACAGCCATGGCCTAAGACACCCCCCTGTGGGCCTCATGGAACACAGGCACCACCTCTTTCCCGAAGAGCTCGATGGAGCGCCGCACCTCGGGCAGGGGTATGCCCCGCACCTGCATCAGGCACAGCATCCTGTCCACCCCTAGCGCCTCGTAACGCTTGAGGGCGTCGATGCACCTATCAGGGCTCCCCACCACGATGGAGTTGTGCTCCCGCAGGTAGTCGAAAACCTCACGCGTGCGCCCCTCCAGGGCAGCAAGGAAGGCCCGCTCCTTCTCCCGCAGCACTTGCCAGCCCGCCCCCTTGGTGTGGGCCAGGAACAGCTTGTAACTGGAGAGGATGTACCAGCCGAAGGCCTCCAGGGCCGCCTCCTCTGCCTCCTGGTCGCTGGGGGCGCAGAAGACCATGGTGAAGGCCCCCACCTGGTCATTGATGAACTCCCCCACCGGCCGCGCCTGGGCCAGATGCTCGCGGTAGGCCCGCATGTTGGTGGCGAACTCCTCCATCTCCATGACGAAGGAGAAGCCCAAAGCCCCGATGCCGTTGAGACCAGCCAGACGCCATGACTCGGGGCTGGTGCAGGCCAGCCAGATGGGCGGGTGAGGCTGCTGGATAGGCTTAGGGATCACATGCCGCTCGGGGATGCGGAAGAAGCGCCCTTCGTATGAGAAGGGCTCGTCCCGCCACATCTTGGGGATGATGGACAGGGCCTCCTGCCACATGGCCCGCGACTCCTCTGGGGCGATATCGAACCCCAGCTGCTCATAGGCCGAAGAGCGCCCCGTGCCGAACTCCACCCTGCCCCCCGACAGGATGTCGAGGGTGGCGATGCGTTCGGCCACCCTTATGGGATGGTTGAAGGGGTATGGCAAAAGCACCACCCCGTGGCCCAGGCGGATCCGCTCGGTGCGCTGGGAGAGGGCCCCCAGGATCACCTCTGGTGCCGAGGAGTGGGCGAACTCCACCAGGAAGTGGTGCTCCACAAACCAGGCCGTGTGGTAGCCCAACTGGTCGGCCAGCTCCACCTGCCTGAGCACCTCCTCAAACAGCTCCCGTTGATGGAGCCGGTCGAAGGGACGGTCCGTCTCCACCTCGTAGAGCAAGTCTATCTTCATACCGCTCCTCCATCCGCTAATTATGGGGCTCCTTCTAGATCACAGCCAGTATAGCAGATCGCGTTCACCGGTCAAGGACACCCCTATGGCAAGCCGTCGGCAGCAGGCCCGTCCATCGCCAGGGCCGCGCACATACGGGCCGAAATGGCCCGACTCGCGTGGGAGCCTCACCCCTCCCCGTGAGGTTGTTTGAAGAGTTGGGGTTGGCGGCGATAGATTGATATCGTCAAGAGGCACTGGTGGGGCAGGTGGTAGGGTCATGGGCCGGTCCGAGCTGCCCTTGGCCAGGCTGGTGGAGGTAGGAGAAGCCTTCTGTGCCCAGCGCCCACAGCCCCGTGGGCGGGGCCGTCGCCCCACGTATAGCGAGGGGCTGGTGCTGGCCCTGTGGACGCTGGGGCAGCTGCATGGCCTCTCCTGGCGCAAGCTTTAGTCCATCTCCCGCCGGCTCCTGCCCCAGGCGCCCGAACCAGCACCATCCACTGCCGGGTGCGGCGCATACCCCAAAAGAGGTAGCAGGAGCTGGGCCACCTGCTGGCCCAGCAAGCCTTGGGCGGGGAGCGCCTGGAGCTGGTGCTGGCTGATGGCACCGGCTTTGGCTTCGGGCTGCCCTACTGGGCCTGCTGGCGGCGTGGGGAGGAGCTGAGGCGGCTGCCCTCCCACGTGAAGGGGGTAGTGGTGGTAGGGGGAGCTTCTAGGCAAGCGGGTGCTCCTGGGCCCCTCCCTGGGCCCTCCCTACAGCGACGAGCGGCGGCTGGCGGAGCGGTGGCCGCAGTGGCAAGGGAGCAAGGGTTGGGGTGAGGGCCTCTGGTTCGTGGCCGATGCCCTCTACGGCATGGGCAGGGAGGTGCTCTCCCAGGTGCGCCGCCTGGGCTGGCGGGCGGTGGTGGCGGTGGGGGAAGGGGTGTGGCGAGGGGTGAAGAGGGAGGAGAAGCAGTGGGCCCAGAGGCCCTGGCAGAAGCACCGGGACATCTACCGGCGCCGCTACCTGGTGGAGTCGTGGCTGCACAGCGCTCTCTTTTCGACCGAGTGTGATGCCCTGTTGGGCGAACCGGTGCCCATTTCCCCTTTGCTGCTCCTAAAGGCAAGGACAGCGAGAGGTCTATCGGCCCATCATGCGGCCCTCCATCATGCCATCACCCATCATGCTTGCCATCATTCCTGCCATCATGTCGCGCATCATCTGGTCCATCACCGGCTGCATTTCCTTCATGTGCTCTGCGCAGAGCCAGAGCAATTCGTCCAGGGCTGCCCCTTGCGCCCTATTCAGCGAACCCGGTTGTAGAGACGGTTGAGAAGCGAGCTTCACCTGCTGAGTCGGAGATATCGTGTCTCTGGCAGCTGTTGCACGAGAGGAGCCACCGTCATCTGCCAAGAAAGCCCAGGCGCCGTACGCGGCTAGCAGTAAAAGAACTACGGCCCCCTGTAACAGCCACGGCTCTTAGGGTGAATCTTATGTCTGGTCCTCCTCTGATGACCGCGCAGCGACTATGAGCGGCTCTTTTTCAGAACTCACGCGCACATCCGTCGGGACGCTCCCGTCGGCACTAGCCTGGACCTGTGCTCTGAGAGCCTGAAGCTCTCGCTCCAAGCGAGCCACTTTCTCCCTCAGCTTGCCCTCTTCAGCTTGGGCTACTGGCTGCTGGTGCTGCTCCGCGTGGCCGCCCATGCAGCTCATCGAAAGCCCTTTCTTCTTGCCGGTGGCGCGAGCCCATAGCCAGACGCCGACACCCATGCTGGCCATCATCAGCGGGCACGCGAGAACCGACAGCGCTAGGGGTATAAACGGCAGCAGGTTGTCCATGGCGTCCTCCACCATTGATGGGCCGAAAAGGATCTTACTCCGATACAACGTGTACCGTCAACTCGTCGGGGGCTTGTCTTGCAAATCAGTAGCTGCAGCGGGCGGGTGGAGGGCTAAAGGGCCAGGGTCGTAACAAGCCCATTAAAAGGCGCAGCAGCGGCAAGACCCCTGACCACGGCCTCCAGGTAGGCCCGCTTCTGGGCCATGGAGGGGAGCATCTCCTGGAGGTAGCCACCGGCGAGCCTGGTCTTAATGGCCCCGGAGACGCCCGCCACCACCCCCCGCAACTGGTAGAGGGAGGGATGGAAGTGCCTCCTGCCCAAGAGCCGCCTCTCCTCCCTCGGCCCCCCTTGAGGGGGATGTGCGCCACAAGCCCCTTCTGGGCCGCCAGTCGCCGCAGGGAGATGGCATCGAAGCCGGCGTCGGCAAGGAGTTGGCCTCGGGCCCTTACTCCTGCCAGAGCCAGGAGCCTCAGGCGGACATCCGAGGCGTAGGCAGGGCCCACCGCCACCCCCTCCAGGACCAGGAGCCTCCCTCGCCGGTAATAGCGCACCAGGCAGAGGAGGCGGCTGTGGCCCCGCACCTGCCTCTGCTCACACCCCCGCCGCCACCTGAGCCGCTGCCCCTTGCTACGGTGGGCCAGCCCCGTGTTGTCCATGAGCAGCAGCGCCTCCTCCCGGGTGAGGAGGGGCTGGAGCCGCTCCCTGAGCCTCTCCAAAAGGCCCCAAAGCTCCTCCCCTACCCCCTTGGCCAAGCGGTGGAGGGACTTTCAAGCAGGGGCAAGGACCGGTCAGGGAAGAGCTCCCGGTAAAGCGCCACGGTGTGGCGGTAAGAGGAGGGCCCGATACAGGTCCCAGCCGTAGACCCAGGGGTGGCCCCGCTGGCGCTGTGGCCCCCGCCCCCGGTAATGGGCCTCGGCCAGCTGGAGACAGGCCAGAAACGCCTGCCGTAGCCTACCACTACCTTTCGCCATGGCATACGAAGCCTATCTCCAGCCCTTTTACAAGGCAAGCCCAGCTGGTGTTGGCTTACATCGCTGCTTGGCGTTATAATGTAAGCGCCATGGGCAGGACCCAGATAATACTCACCGACGAGCAGCTGGCGGCGCTGCGTCGCCTGGCAGCCGAGCAAGGGGTCTCTCTCGCTGAGATGGTGCGGCGGGCGGTGGCCCGCTACCTCGAGTGTGGGCAGGGTGGCAAGGGTCGGGCGCGGCAGCGCGCCCTATCGGTGGTCGGTCGCTTCGCCTCCGGCTGCGGCGACGTCGCCGCCGAGCACGACCGTTATCTGGCCGAGGGCTGAGTTGGCCATCTTCGTGGACACCTCCGGCCTCTACGCCGTTCTCGACCGGGACGACCACTGGCATACAGCCGCAGCCGCGACCTGGCGGCAGCTCATGGAGGGGGAGGAGCCGCTGGTCACCCACAACTACGTGCTGGTGGAGACGCTGGCGCTGACGCAGCGGCGGCTGGGCATGGCGGCCGTGCGAGCGGTAGTGGAGGAGGTCATCCCCGTGCTGGAGGTGGCCTTCGTCGACGAGCGCCTGCATGAGCTGGCGCTGGCCTCTCTCGTGGCCGCTGGGCAGAGGCAGCTGAGCCTGGTGGACTGGACCAGCTTCCTGTTCATGCGGCGGGAGGGCATCGAGGTGGCCTTTGCTGTGGACCAGGACTTCGTGGCCCAGGGCTTCAGAGTGACGCCTGGGTGACCGTAACTTTGGCGGTTGATACAGGGCGCCAAAGAGGCCAGCTGCTCCCTACACTGGTGCTGATTCGCCGCGGCCAGGGCAACACGTCCGAGCGTGACCGATCTGGTTCTGACGCTCTCCTCGTTCGAGACCATACCATGGGTCTGGGCCAGGGCTTATGCCGGGGGAGGTAGGGGGGATGTCTCAGGGTAGATGAGGCGCCCAAGACCATGGAGGAGTGGAGGTTAGGGTGGTATGACCCCGCCTCTGGCGTCAATGCGCTGCTGCTCAACCTCGCAGCGCAGGCCATAGGCCGCTTTTGCATCTGGGCCAAGGCCATGCGGGGCATAAAGTCCTGGGCGGGCCTGGAGGCGGCGCCAGCCTCCCCCACCTCAAGGTGGCCTAGAGGCGTCCAGGCCCATACCAGGTCTAGGGCGCCAGCGTTCACCCTTTCCCTCCCCAAAATCGCCAACCGTACATGTGACAGTCACGTCCTGACCCCCAGGAGCCCTCAGGAGGCTTGTCAGATGCTCTCGGAGGAGGGGGCCTGGCCCCTGGCCGGGGGCACCGACCTCCTGCCCAACATGAAGCGGCAGCAGATGCACCCCAAGACCCTGGTTGGGCTGCGGCGCCTGCGGGAGCTACGGGGTCTGGGGGGCGACCCCAGGCAGGGGGTTACTATCGGGGCAGCGGCGACCCTGGCCGAGGTCAGCAGCCACCCGGCAATCCTTGCTGGCTATCCGGCCCTGGCCCGGGTCGCCGGCCTGGTGGCCACCCCTATCATCCGCAATATGGGGACCATCGGCGGCAACCTCTGCCTGGACACCCGCTGCAACTATTACAACCAGACCTTCCCCTGGCGCCAGGCCCTGGGCTTCTGCCTGAAGGAGGCCGGGGAGATATGCCAGGTGGCCCCTGGCAACGACCGCTGCTGGGCCGTCTCCTCCTCGGATACGCCCCCGGTGGCCGTAGCCCTGGGGGCCAAGCTGCGGCTGGTCAGCCGCCGGGGCGAGAGGCTGCTGGAGGCCCAAGAGTTCTACCGGGAGGATGGCATCGAATACCTGAACAAGGCCCCCGATGAAATAGTAACGGAGGTCCTCCTGCCCCCCGCCGATGGCCTTAAGAGCACCTACAGGAAGCTGCGGCGCCGGGGCTCCTTCGACTTCCCCATCCTAGGGGTGGCCGTGGCCCTACGCTGGGAGGATGGCGCCTGTCGAGATGTGCGTATCGTCCTGGGGGCTGTGGCCTCGGCACCCCTCAGGGCCCGGGGGGCCGAGGAGGCCCTGGAGGGCCATCCCCTGACCGCTGAGATCATCCAGGAGGCCGCCAAGCGGGCCTACAGGCTGGCCAAGCCCCTGGATAACACCGACCTGGTCCACTACTACCGGAAGCAGATGATCCGGGTCTACGTGGCCGAGGCCCTGGCGGAGCTAGCGGGCCTCCCCCCTCCGTAAAACAAGGGCCATAAGGGGTCGGCCCTCCTTCAAGACCTGGCTTGGCTCTAGCAGCCGACCGCCTTGAAGCCCTATTGGATCCCGGCCACCTCGATGGCTATGGGCATCGGATTGGCGATCATGTAGACGCCGGGGGCGCAGCGTTTGGCCCGCTCACCGATCTCCAGCAGGGCGGCCAGGGTCTGGGGGTCGTTGGGCCTGGCCTCGATCCTCACCCGCAAGGGGCCCGCCGGGGGTAGCTCCTCGTTCTCGGTCAGGAGGCGGGTGAAGTTCACGTCCGTCTCCACCGTTACCGCCACCTCCTCCAGGTCCAGGCCCCGCTGGGCCCCCAGGAGGAGGATAGCGCCGGCGAGGCAGGTGGCCATGCCGAAAAGCTCCTGCTGGACGGGCAGGGGCTTGTGGGGGGTTTGGCCAGGCCCGAAGAAGACCCCCGGCAGGTCCGCCTCCATGACAAACTTCTCCCCGGTGGAGAGGCGGGTAGGGCCCTGAAAGCTGGGGCTTCCCATCTCCCGCTTCCAAAGGGCCCGGGCCCGGGTCAGGAGGGTTACCTCCTGAGGGTTGGCCCGGGCCCGGGCGGCGTAGTTGCCCAGGGTCTCCAGGTCGATGCAGTTGAGCTGGACGGTTACCTTCTCGGCCATCTTTCCCCTCCTGATGCTATTCGCCGTGTGGGGGCGCCACGTGCGGCTTTCGCCTCCAGACCTTTTCAGGTCCACAAGGCCAGGCGCCGCTACCTGCCCCTGGTACTTCATCCGGTGACCTGGTCCGGTTCCCGGACTCACCCTGCCGCCCCAGGATTGGCGGAGTCCCCTTCCTCAGGGGGCTCTCCCACTCGGGGGGAGATACCCTTCTCCTCTCTTCGCAGCCAGCCTTCCTACCAGCATCACAGCCAGCTGTCAACATGGTTATCGTGTATCCAGACCTGCCTGCTCCAATTGCCAGCGACGGCAGCCAAAGAGGAGCATCTTCCTCACAGAATCTCCAACTATCACTCTTAGCTCGTCTACACCATCAGGATCTTCTCGGAGTCAATGCCTTAGCAGCCGCCTGGATAAGCCTCGCCGACAGAGCAGGACGCCAGCACGCAGGAATCAACGTACCAGTGCCGGACCGTCGACCGGCGCCTCCCTGAAGCCTTCACAATGTCCCCGGTCTCATCGATACTCCTGCTGCCCACAAGAGGCCGTGCTGTTGTATTGCCAGCTCTGGTACCTATCTCCCAGGCGTCCCATTTCCCGGGATAATAGAGGACCACGCAACATCTATAATTGGACAGAGACTGTTTGAAAAGTTGGGGTGGGCTTGTCTTGCAAAGGCTGGATGGTAGACTGCTTATGCCATGGGCAGGGATGGGGAGCGATTGCGGCAGGCGTTCTGGGCCTGCCTGGAGGTGGCCCAGGCCCATCGCCAGGGCAGGGGCCCAGGGCGCAGGCGGGGCCACCCCTGGGCCTACGGCTGGGACCTCTATCTCGCCCTCCTCCTCTTCCGGGCCTACCTGCGGGCCACCTACCGGGAGACGGTGGCCATCTATCAGGGGCTCTTCCCAGACCACCCCTGCCCCTCCTTGAAAGTCCCTGCACCGGTTCGCCAAGGGGGTAAGGGAGGAGGAGCTGAGGGGCCTCCTGCGGGGGCTCAGGGAGAGGCTCCTGCCCCTCTTGCCCAAGGAGGAGACACTGCTTCTTATGGACAGCACGGGGCTGGCCCACCGCAGCAAGGGGCAGCGGCTCAGGTGGCGGCGGGGGTGTGAGCAGAGGCAGGTGCGGGGCCACAGCCGCCTCCTCTGCCTGGTGCGCTACTACCGTGGCAGGAGGCTTCTGGTGCTGGAGGAGGTGGCCGTAGGCCCCGCCTACGCCTCGGACGTGAGGCTTGGGCTCAGGACCCTCGGGCAGGCCGGGGCCGGTGGGAAGTTGCTGGCCGATAGAGCCCTGGGCAGCCGGGCCATATGGGCCCTTCTGGAGGGGAAGGGGATGGAGGCCCACATACCCCTCAAGGGAGGGGGAGAGGTGAGGGACAGGAGGCGCCTTGCTGCCAAGAAGCGCTTTGACCCCTCCCTCTACCGGCTGCGGGGTGTGGTAGAAGGCGTGTTCGGGGCCCTCAAGACGAGGCTTGCTGGCGGCTACCTGCAGGAGATCCTGCCCCAGATGGCCCAAGGGCCTACCTGGAGGCAGCGGCCTACAACCTGCAAGCCCTCCTTCGCCTCTTATTGCGCCTGCTCCTGCCACGCCCACCTCCCTACCTTCTCCCCTCAAATGGGCCATTTGCAAGACAAGCCCTCTCCCCGTTGACAAGGCGGGAGCACCTCGCTATAGTAAAAGGGCTGGGAGAGGTCAAGCGCACTTTAACAGCTGAATAGCGGGAGGAAAGGCGGACCCCCTGTCCATTCTTAGCCTTGCGACAGGTGTTTTTGAGCGAGGGTTTGATCCTGGCTCAGGGTGAACGCTGGCGGCGCGCCTAACGCATGCAAGTCGTGCGGGCGCTGGGCTTCGGCCCGGCGTCAGCGGCAGACGGCTGAGTAACACGTGGGTAACCTGCCCGGAAGTGGGGGATAACCCGGGGAAACCTGGGCTAATACCGCATGTGGGCGGAGAGGGGAAGTTCCCTCCGCTCAAAGCCCGCAAGGGCGCTTCCGGAGGGGCCCGCGGCCTATCAGGTAGTTGGTGGGGTAACGGCCCACCAAGCCGATGACGGGTAGCCGGTGTGAGAGCACGACCGGCCAGAGGGGGACTGAGACACGGCCCCCACTCCTACGGGAGGCAGCAGCGGGGAATCTTGGGCAATGGGGGAAACCCTGACCCAGCGACGCCGCGTGGGGGAAGAAGGCCTTCGGGTCGTAAACCCCTTTTGCCGGGGAAGAAGCGCTGACGGTACCCGGCGAATAAGCCACGGCTAACTACGTGCCAGCAGCCGCGGTAAGACGTAGGTGGCGAGCGTTACCCGGATTTACTGGGCGTAAAGGGCGTGTAGGCGGCCCGGCAAGTCCGGCGTGAAATCTCCCGGCTCAACCGGGAGGGGTCGTCGGATACTGCTGGGCTAGAGGGGGGCAGAGGGAGGTGGAATTCCCGGTGTAGCGGTGAAATGCGTAGATATCGGGAGGAACACCGGTGGCGAAGGCGGCCTCCTGGGCCCTTCCTGACGCTGAGGCGCGAAAGCGTGGGGAGCAAACCGGATTAGATACCCGGGTAGT
>JAVVHA010000013.1 GCA_032249735.1 Dehalococcoidia bacterium
CGGAGGCGAACACAGGCACCCCCTCCTCCAGCACCACCTCCATCTGCCGACGGATATAGTCGGGCCCGAAGTCTCGGCCCAGGGTAGAGCGGGAGAGGTCCTCGCGCAGGGGCGGGAGGCGGAACCGCTCCCACATCTCGGCCATAAACTGGTGGTGCTCCGAGGTCAGAAGGTCACGCCAGGATCGCCGGGGGCCCTGTGGAGCCTCCTCCTGCACCCTCCCCATCTCCGATGGCAGGACAGGCAGAAGGATATCCACCCCAAACGGCCTGTCGGTGAGGTCCCGCACCTTGCGGATCTCTTGCCGCAGTCGCTCGGGCCGCATTCCGGTAGCCCCTATGACCCCGAGGCCGCCGGCGTTGGAGACAGCAGCCACCAGCTCGGCCCTGGCCACCCCACCCATGCCCGCCAAGATGATGGGATACTCGATGCCTAACAGCTCACACAGCTTTGTGCGCAAAACAGGCCTCATATGGCCATACCTCCTAAGCAGGGGCGAACTGGACGAGGGAGACATCGTCTCCCGCTGGCTCAAAGACCGCCCGTACCGGCATATCCACTCTCACCTCCTCCGGCCGGCAGCCCACGATGTTGGCTGTCATCCTCACCCCCTCCTCCAGCTCCACAATGGCATACACATAAGGCACCTTATCGGCGAAGGCGGGCGTAGCCGGCCGCCGCACGATGGTAAAGCTATACACCCGGCCCCGGCCGCTAGCCTCCCGCCATTCCGGCTCCCCTAGGCAATGAATGCAGTAGGGGCGCGGATAGAAGATATACCTCTGGCAGCGGGGGCAGTACTGGAGCAGGAGACGGCCCTGTCGGGCCGCTTCCCAGAAGGGGGCGCTTATGGCGGTAGGGCGTGGTAAAGGGATCTTGGGCTGCTCCTTGGCCTCGCTCATCACTCTCTCCCCAGGACCAGCGACACCTGCTCGCTCAGGATGCCTCCATTGCCGTTGACGAAGGCCAGCTGGCAGTCCTTCACCTGCCTCTCCCCGGCCCGGCCTTGCAGCTGGTATACGGCCTCCATAATGTGCGAGGCCCCACCCGCCAGGCCAGGCTGACCATAGGAGAGCTGGCCCCCGTGGGTGTTGACAGGCAGGTCCCCCTTATAGGTCAGGTCGTGCTCCTCCACGAAGGGCCCTCCCCTCCCCTTGGGGCAGAAGCCGGCGTCCTCCAGGGTGATGATGACAGTGATGGTGTAGCAGTCGTAGACGGATACCAGGTCGATATCCTTGGGGGTGACGCCGGCCATCTCAAAGGCCTTGGCCGCCGTATAGACGATGGGCGTGGTGGTGAGGCTAGGGGCGTAGGCAGGAAGGCTATGGGTGATCTTCTCCCCGAAGCCGAGGAGGTAGACAGGGGGATGGGGGCATTCCTTAGCTATCTCCGGGCGGGCCACGATGAAGGCTATGGCCCCCGAACAGGGCATGACGATCTCCAGCAGGTGCAATGGGTCCACAATGACCGGGGACTCGAGCACATCGTCGATGGTGATGGGCTTGCCATAGAAAAGGGCCCTAGGGTTGGCGCAGGCGTTGGTGCGCTGGTCCACGGCCACCTTGGCCCGCTGACGGTCGGTGGTGCCATACTCGTAGGCGTGACGCATGGCCGCCAGGGCATACCCGGAGTTGGCCCCCATGGGCCCGTAGGGCCGCTCGAACTCGGGAGCGGGCATGCCATCCCAGCGCACCCCGCGGGTGTAAAAGGCCTTGGGGTCCACAGCGTCCCCGGTGAGGCAGAGGACGGCGTTGGCCGCCCCGGCAGCGATGGCTGCCGCCGCCCGCCACACCATGCCGGCGGCCGTGGCCCCTCCCAGGTCCACGGTATCGGCGTAAGTGAGCTCCAGCCCCAGGTATTCCCCCATGATGGATGGGATAGTCATGGGGGCGCCGACTAGCAAGGGGCCCACCAACAGGCCATCGATGTCTTTGGGAAGGAGTCTGGCATCGGTCATGGCCAGCCTGGCCGCCTCCAGCATGAGGTGGATGGCAGAGCGACCGCCGGGGTCCCGCATGGGCCCCACCTCTCCCACGCCGACGATGGCCGCCTTCCGCCTTAGGTCCATGGTCTCACCCTCCTGTGTAAACCCGCCCCCGCCTTTCTAACTGATCGAGAGGCCTGCGTCAAGGTGCAGGGGTATCCGCCACCGCCTCAGGCGGTGGGGCAAACCCTCTTCCTGAGGTGGCAGCGGCGCTGGTGCCTCATCCCCGGGGCAGATCCCCTCTTGAGGTTCCTCCCTGGTAAGCTAGGTGCTGAGCAGGGATATGGAGGAGATGGGCTTAGCCCTGGCCACCGACCTCTATGAGCTGACCATGGCCCAGAGCTACTGGGAGCATGGCATGCACGGTCAAGCCGTCTTTAGCCTCTTCGTCCGAACCCTCCCCCAGGGGCGGGGCTATTTGGTGGCCGCTGGGCTGGAGGACGTGCTGCGCTACCTGGAGGGCCTACGCTTCACCGCCTCGGACCTGCAGTACCTGGAGTCCACGGGTATCTTCTCACCTCCCTTCTTGGAGTACCTGGCGGGCCTGCGGTTCACGGGCGAGGTATGGGCGGTGACGGAAGGAAGCCTGGTCTTCGCCAACGAGCCCATCTTGGAGGTGAAGGCGCCCATCATCGAGGCCCAGCTGGCGGAGACTTACATCATAAACCAGGTGCACCTGCAGACGGTTATCGCCACCAAGGCTGCCCGTTGCGTGTGGGCGGCCAAGGGGCGGGTGCTGGTGGACTTCGCCTTCCGCCGCACCCACGGCTTGGAAGCCGGCCTCAAGGTGGCCCGCTGTTGCTATCTGGTGGGGTTCGCCGCCACTAGCAACGTGCTGGCAGGGAAGGTGTATGGCATCCCTGTGGCTGGCACCATGGCCCATTCCTATGTCATGGCCTTCCCGTCGGAGCTGGAGGCCTTCCAGGCCTTCGCCCGCTCCTTTCCAGAGCGTTCCGTCCTCCTCATCGATACCTACGACACCCTACAAGGGGCGCGGATAGCGGCCCTGGTAGGGCAGGAGATGGCGCAGCGCGGCCACCGCCTGCGTGGGGTGCGCCTGGACTCCGGCGACCTCCTCTCCCTCAGCCGGGAGGTGCGCAAGATCCTCGACGAGGCAGGGCTGACGGAGGCCCAGATCTTTGCCAGCGGCGGCCTGGACGAGTGGGAGATAGAAGCGCTGGTGCGGGGAGGGGCGCCCATCGATGCCTTCGGAATAGGGACACGTATGGGGGTATCCGCTGATGCCCCCTGGTTGGACATGGCCTACAAGCTGGTGGAGTATGAGGGGCGGCCAGTCCTCAAGCTGAGCCAGGGCAAGGCCACCCTCCCCGGGGCCAAGCAGGTCTTCCGCTTCTACGACGGGAAGGGCGCCATGGCCCGCGACGTGCTGGCCCTGCGCGGTGAGCAGATGCCAGGGGGGCGTCCCCTGCTGCGCCAGGTCATGAAGGAGGGGCGTATACTGGGCCCTCTCCCCACCCTGCAGGAGCTGCGACGCCACTTCCACGAAGAGTTCGCCAGGCTACCTGAGCCCTACAAGGACCTGCACTCCCCCGCCAAGTACACCGTGGAGGTGAGCCCTGGCATCGCCTCCTTGCAACAGCAGTTGGCCATCTCCCCTCGGGGGGCTGGCCCCTCAGCTCGGTAAAGAGAAGGTGGCCCTCCATAGGCCGCCTAGATGCTAGACCAGCACCGCCAAGACCGTTGACATAGCGCTCCCACGGCTCCATAAGGTGATATATGATGGCTCAGGGCTCCTCTCATGCATGGAGAGGCCCTGGGCGCGCAGGCATACGAAAGCCGAGGGAGCTGGTGCTCTTTTCTTCCCGACCGCGCCCATCTGCGGTGCTCAGGGGTTTTTGGGCCCTCTGTCGGCTCATGGTGCTGGCGGGGAGCCTGCTGGCCATCGTCGCCTGCCACAGGTCGCCCCTTCAACCACAACTCCCGGCCGATGGCCAGCCTCAGGGGTGGTCCACCCCCCTTGAGAACCCTGCCCCTGCTCCCACACCTACCCCCCAGATCCAGCTGCCCACCCCTATCCCCCTCCCCGATGAGCTGAGGGAAAGGCTCAAGGGAGTGACCAGCTTCTCGGCGGCTCTGAAGCTCCTGCCCGAGCTCCGATTTCACCATCTGGTGCCCCGCCTCCGTACCATCCCTGAGCTGGGCATCCGGCAGATCGTCTACGAGCTGCCGGAGGAGGTGGCCCAGAACCTCTATCTCAACCTGGCCCTAGGGCAGCCCCTACCCACCAGGTTCCAGGAGAGGCTGCCCCCAGGGGTGGTGGCAGTGGTGACCCATTTCCCCCAGGACACCATTGGCGTCATGGGGCCTTTCATCTGGGTGCAAGCAGGTGGCGTAGCCCGCCAGCTCTACGACGTGGACGTGAAGGCAGCCTACCGGGCCCTGGGCTACCCTGATATACTCCTGGCCGAGATATACATCGAGGCGCCCCTGGGTTATCCAGGGCCCGGCCCCCGCCTCCCCTTCCACCCCTGGGATCGGGTGCGGGGATATGTGGGCGATGACTTGGCCAGGGGCGACATCCCCCCAGGCACGGTCTACGCCTGGGCTGGCCCCGATGGCTCGTGGCGCCTCTGGGAGTACCCTCATATCCCCCAGGAGGGCGACCTGGCCAGGCTCATCTGGAACTTCCACCCCCGCGACCCCCAATCTGGACGGCGGCAGTTCGAGATCCCCATCTTCCTGCAGCAATCCCAGGAGAGGGAGCAGGAGAAGACCTTCAGCAACCCCCAGAGGCTCCAGGACAACGTGGGGCCCTCCATCATCCTCCGCACCGATGAGGTCACCGGCCTCACAGACGTCCTAGCGGTGGCCCCCTATCTGTACCTCCAGAACCCGGACCTCCTGCGGGACATCCTCTACTACACCCCCCTTCCCGATGGCTCCCTGCCCGACCCAGACCACCTCATCATCGGGGCAGGCGACCTCCACTACTCCTCCAACGGCAAGATGGGCCTCCTCCTCACCATCGACGAGGAGGGTCTGGACATGGCCTTGGAGGATGTCCGGGAGACACGCATAGACTTTTGGCAGGTGAAGAACCACATCGGCCTTTATCTGGGGAAAAGGAAAGGATAGGGACACCATGGTAGGCGGCCGGTGGCACCCATCTCTGCCAGGATGGTCATGGTGAGGGCCCTTGCCAGATGGCTGTCTCTGGTGGCCTTCCTGGGCGTCCTGGCCCTTGGGGCCTGCACCTCCTCGCCGCCAGTTGAGCTGAGCCAGCCATCGCCCCAAGGGCTTGCACCCTCCCCTACCCTCGTCACTCCCTGCCCCACCGCCACCCCACGGCCCCAGATGGTGGTCATCATAAGCGTGGACGGCCTCGCGGCTGGGGCGTTCGTAAACGCCTCCACACCTTACCTCGACTCCCTGTGGCAGGACGGCGCCTATTCCTGGAGCGCCCAGACGGTCCTGCCCAGCGCCACCTTGCCGGCCCATGCCTCCATGGTCAGCGGCCTGGACGTGCCCACACACGGCATCACCTGGAACGACTGGCTGCCAGAGCGGGGCTACCTGCGCCGTCCCACCGTCTTCACCCTGGCCAAGGAGGCGGGCTTCAAGGTGGCGGCCTTCGTGGGGAAGGCAAAGCTCCGCCACTTGATGCCGCCGGGCGCCGTAGACCATTTCGCCATGCCCGGCTACTGGGCCAAGGACATCGTCCCTGAGGCCGTGGACTACCTGCTGCGGGAGAGGCCCCAGCTCCTCTTCATCCACCTCCCAGATCCCGACACCGTTGGGCACGATTCGGGATGGTTTTCGCCGGACCAGTTGGCGGCCATATCCCAGGTGGACCAGGCCATTGGCCTTCTCCTGGAGGCCCTCCGCCGAGAAGGGCTATGGGATACGACGCTTATCATCGTCACCTCGGACCACGGTGGTCATGACCGGGTCCACGGCAGCGATGACCCAAGGGATACTACCATACCTTGGATGATCCATGGGCCCGGTGTGCGCAAGGGGGTGGAGCTCCAAGGGCCCATCCGGGTCTTGGATACCGCCCCCACCGCCCTATGGGCCCTGGGCATCCGGCCCCCGGAGGAATGGGAGGGGAGGCCCGTCCGAGAGGCCTTCGCCCCAGAGCCTGTATGCGCCCGTCCTTAGGCCAGGGCCGAGGCCCAACCCCCTTTTAGGGCCCTCAGTCGCCCTGCGGGCCAGGATGGCCTGAGAGGAAGGCCTGCCAATCGGCCTCCGTATCGATGTCTACTGTTCCCTTAGGGAAGGGGAGGAGGAGGGCCTCGTCCATGTGGGCCATGATGACCTTCTTGGCCCCCACATCGCCCCGGAGGGAGAGGAGGTGACGCCAAAGGGGGCGGGCGAAGAGGGCCGGCGGCCCCACCGTGCCATCCTGGTAGCGGCAGGCCACTACCCTGGCGCCCACGCGGCCATACGCCTCCACTACCTGTCGCAGGAGATGAGAGGACATGAGCGGCTGGTCCCCCAGGACCACCACCAGGGCCGGGATCTGAGGGAAGGTCCTGGCCACCGCCCTTACCCCGGAGCGGATGGAGGAGGCCAACCCCTCCCGCCAGCGCTGGTTGAGGGCGATGCTCACTGGCGCCCCACGCAGGGCCTGGCCTATCTGGGCGGCATGGGCCCCCAGCACCACCACCACCGGCCCCACTGCTGCGGCCAGCGCCTGCTCCACCACATGGCGCAAAAGGGTGCGGTGGCAATAGGGCAAGAGCTGCTTGGGCCGCCCCAGCCGCCGCGAGGCCCCTGCTGCCAACACCACCACTGCCACCTCAGCCATGGCCGTGCCACCGTGGGTAGCCCGTTACCAAGATATCCTCCCCTAGCCTCCTGATGGACACCTCTCGTAAGGGGACGGCATCGGCCATGCGCATGGCGCCACGTCCAGCCACGGGCGTGGGGGCCATGGCTGCCCCCACCACCATGGGGGCGATGATGGCGTGCACCTTGTCCACCAACCTCTCATCGAAGAAGCTGCCCAGCAGGATGCCCCCTCCTTCCACCAACAGGCTCAGGACACCGCGGCGGCCCAAGGCGACCAGGAGAGCGTGCAGGTCCACCCTCCCATCCTTGGCCGGCAAGACCAGGACCTCCGCCCCAGCCTCTATCAACGCCTCCCGCCAGGCGGGGGAGGAGGCCTCGGTGGTGGCTACCAGGGTGGGGGCGCCAGGCCCCAAGACCCGGGCCGTGGGGGGGGTGCGGCCACGGCTGTCCACCACCACCCGGAGGGGCTGGCGACGCGCTAGCCTCTCCGCGGGGCGAGCCGTCAGCTGGGGATCGTCCACCAAGACCGTCTGAGAACCTACGGCGATGGCGTCCACCTGCGTGCGCAGACGGTGGGCCCAGGCCCGCGCCTTGGAACCGCTCACCCAGCGGGAATCGCCGCTGGCCGCCCCAATACGCCCATCCAGGCTACACGCGAACTTGGCGATGACGAAGGGCAGGCCCGTGCGGCGGTGCTTGACGTAGGCCTCCAACAGCCTCTCCGCCTCCTCCCTTCCCTCCCCGACCACCACCTCAATGCCTGCCTGCTGCAGGGCAGCCACACCTCGGCCGTTCACCTGGGGGTCGGGGTCCAGCATGGCCACATGCACTCGGGCGATGCCCGCCCGCACGATGGCCTCTGTGCACGGCGGGGTGCGACCGTAATGGGCGCAGGGCTCCAAGGTCACATACAGCTCCCCTCCGCGAGCGGCCTCCCCTGCCTTAGACAAGGCCACCACCTCCGCATGGGGGCCAGGCGGGGGTCGGGTGTGGCCCCGGGCCACTACCCGCCCTTTTTTCACCACCACTGCCCCCACCCAGGGATTGGGCGATGTCCGCCCCAGGGCCCTGCGCCCCTCCCTTAGGGCCAGTAGCATATAGGGAACCATAGCAAGAACATCATATCGCCTCCGTGTTAACATGGGCTAAGGGAGGGTGACCATGTCCCAGGAGCCACAGGTGAGCGAGCTCATGGTGCGGGGGCTGGTGGTGGGCCTCTTCGCCGAGAACTGCTGGATCATCGGCAACCGCCGCACCGGCGAGGCCATCTGCATCGACCCCGGCGACCAGCCCGACGATATCCTGCACCTGGCGCGGGACATGGGGGTGCGCATCAAACTCATCGTCAACTCCCATGGGCACCTGGACCATATCCTGGGGGTGCGGGCAGTGCAGGCGGCCACCGGTGCCAAGTTCCTCCTCCACCAAGGCGACTTAGACATCGCCCGCAAAGCAGCGGCCTCTGCCGCCCTCTGGCTGGGCCGCACCGTTGAGCCCCCGCCCGATCCCGATGACTTCATAGAGGACGGCGACGAGGTGGAGGTGGCGGGCGTAAAGCTGAAGGTCATCCACACCCCTGGCCACACCCCCGGCTCCTGCTCCTTCTATAGCGAGGGCATGCTCTTCAGCGGCGACACCCTCTTCCGCGGCTCCATCGGCCGCACCGACCTCCCCGGCGGCGATTACCAGCAGGAGATGGACAGCATCATCCATAAGCTCCTCAAGCTGCCCGACGATACCATCGTCCTCCCTGGCCATATGGAGGAGACGCGCATCGGCATCGAAAAGGAGACCAACCCCTTCATCCTTATGGAGCTGCGCCGTCGCCAGCGGAGGCCCTAGGTCTGGAAGTCCTGGAAGGCCCGCGAGGGGGTGGGCTCGTCCTGCCCCTGGTACTTGCTCTTTAGGCCAGGGGAACCATAGGGCCTCTCCACAGGCGTAGAGAGGCGATAAAAGGAGATCTGGGCGATCTTCATGCCATAATAAAGGGCTATGGGCATCTGCGACTGGTTGGAGAGCTCCAGCGTCAGCTTCCCCGAGAAGCCTGGGTCCACATAGCCAGCGGTGGCATGCACCAGGAGACCCAGCCGCCCCAGGGAGGACTTGCCGTCCACCCTGGCTACTATGTCATCGGGCAGGGTGATGTGTTCGATGGTGCCCGCCAACACGAAGCTCCCCGGCTGGACGATGAAGGGCTCCTCAGGCTCGATGACCACCCGCTCCGTCAGGTCGGAGACGTCCTCCCGCACGTCCACGTAGGGGCGCCGCGTCACCCGGAAAATACGGAACACCCTATCCAAGTGGAGGTCGATGCTGGCCGGCTGGATGGAGTCCTCCCACAGAGGCTCCACCCGGATCCGCCCCAGGGCCAGCTCCTCCTTTATGGAGCGGTCGGAGAGGACGGACATCACCACAAAGATGACCCGCTCAGCCCTTTGTGAGGAAGACATGCCCCAGCCCCACTTTCCCGGATCTTTTCCACACCGCTGGTGCCAAGTCCAGGTTACAGGAGGCGCGGGGCCACCGCCTATCTCTCACCCTATCTCGTAGACCACCGTCACCGTGACCACTATGTCCAGGGTGCCTATGGCCACGTCTGCGCGGGCCTCTGCAGGGGCAGCGAAGGGCACGGCCACTCCCCCCTCCGTGATGGCCACAGGACGGCCCAAGGAGACGCCCGCCCTCTCGGCCAGCTGCTGGGCCCGAGCGCGAGCGTCGGCCATCGCCAGCCGCCGCGCCTCCTCTTCATGGGGCTGAGGATTGGCCACGCTCAGGTGCAGGCCCTGGACCCTGAGAAGGTCGCCCACCTCTTGGGCAGCGGCCTGCAGCAACGCCCCCAGGCGCTGCAGATCCCGCACCTTTACATCGATGGAGATCTCCAGGACATAGGCCGCCGCTGGGTAGATGGATGGCGCTGGCATCGTCTCCGGCGCGGAAGGTGAGCCCGGGGCAGTTCCGGGCGCAGGTGAGGGAGGCATCGGCGCGGGCAGGGGGACGGGCCTTTGCGAGAAGAGATTGAAGGCGATGGTGCGCACATCTTCCTCCTTCACCCCTTGGGCCCGCAGCCGGGAGAGGAGGCGCCCTTGAGCATCCATCCCTTGTTGCACCACCTGGGCCACTGCGTCCCCTTCTACGTGTACGGTCATGGCCACCACGGCCATGTCCGGACGCACCGATACCTTCCCCACCCCTGTCACCGTGATGCCCTGAAGGCCGATACTGCCCCCTTGGGCCACAGCTAGGGCCCCACCCATCACCTGGGCCCCTGGCGGGATGGCGTCCCTGCTCTCGGCCCCCTGGCATCCCACCACCACCAGGCCCAGGAGGGCCACGGCCAGCAGCGCCGATATCTTCATCGGTCTCCCCTCCCTCGAAAAGACGTGCTACGATTATAGCACCTCCCTCCCCGCTGGCCTTACCTAATAGCCCCTATAGGGCATAGGTGTCATAATGGGGTGAGGGGGCTCGCGAGCCGATGGAACATCAGGAGACTGAACCTAGCCCTCCCCAGATGCTGCCTTCCCCACCGCGCTGGGGGCCTCCGCAGACGCCGGCCGAGAGCTACGCCTCGACGCCCCAAGCGCCCGAGGCGCAGAGGGGGCTTTGGAGCCGCCTCCTGGTGGAGGCCTTGGAGACGGCCCTTTTGGCCGCCCTCATCTTTTTGGCCGTGCGCTTCTCTTTGCAGAATTTCCGGGTGGAGGGCATCAGCATGGCCCCCAGCCTGGAGGACGGCGAATACCTCATCATCAACCGGCTGGCCTATCTGAAGTTGGACCTGCGCATCTTCGACTGGCTCCCCTTCTTCCATGCCCGGGAGGGCGACGTGGTCTACCTCTTCGGCGCGCCCAAGAGGGGCGACGTGGTCGTGTTCCGCTCACCTATGCCTCCTCACCGCTACTTCATAAAGCGCATCATCGGCATCCCTGGGGACACGGTGCAGATCGATGGTGTCAGTGGGCGGGTGTATGTCAACGGCCGGCCCCTGGAGGAGCCATACGTACAGGGCAAGACCCGCTGCAGCTTCAGTGGCAACGGCTGTGGCCCGTGGGTCATACCTCCCGGGCACTACTTCGTCCTGGGCGACAACCGGGAGAACAGCACCGACTCCCGCTACTTCGGTCTCGTGGCGGAAAGCCACATCGTGGGCAAGGCCTTCATCACCTACTGGCCACCACGCGACTTTGGGCTTGCTCCTAACCATTCCATCTCCTTCGCCGAACAGTGACATGCTCACCCCCGCGCAGGAGAGGTTCGCAGCCCAGCAGCGGGTAGCCCGCCTGGCCACCGCCGATGCCCATGGCCAGCCCCATCTGGTGCCCGTCTGCTTCGCCTATCTCGGCGGGCGTTTTTACATGCCCGTGGACGAGAAGCCCAAACGGAAAAAGGCCCTCCGGCGCCTGCGCAACATCGCCCAAAACCCTCAAGTAGCCCTCCTGCTGGACGTGTACGACGACGATTGGCACCGCTTGCACTGGCTTATGGTGGAGGGGGAGGCCAGGGTCCTCACGGGTGGGCCGGAGCATGGGGCAGCGGTGGCCGCCCTCAAGGCCCGCTATCCCCAATACGAGGCCATGGGCCTAGGGATCCATGCCATCATCTGCGTCATGCCCCGCCGCGTCCTAGAGTGGCGGTGGGCCTAGCCACCTGTCTGCCACCAAGGCCAAAACCGTAACCTCTTGGCACCAGGTCTTCATGTCATCTTTCGGATGGGGCTTAGGGTCCCCTATATAAGGTGTTGACAAGGCCAGGGTAATGGGCCTAAATAAACGGGGAGATCAGCGCAAAGGAGGTGTTTCATGGAGTTCAAAGAGGTTGTGGGGCGGCGGCGCTCCATCCGTTTCTTCCAGCCCTGGCGGCCGGTGGAGAAGGAGAAGATCCAGATCATCCTAGAGGCCGCCCGTTTGGCCTCACGGGCAGTTAACGTGGATTTCTACAAGGCCATAGTTCTCTACCGCGACCAGCTCTCCAAGGAGGACCTGGACTCCCTCAAGACCCCCACCACCAACGTCCAGCTGGACACGGCCCCCGTATGCATCGTGTGGTTCGCTGACCTTTCGGCTGTGCCGCGCATGGTGCAGGCTGGGGGCCCCACCCTGAAGGAGCTGGTGAACGTAGGCGCCCTACCTCCCACCCATGGCTGGTCCCATGCCTACGTAGACAACGTTATCGTCCCCCAGGTGCTTAAGCCCATCGCCGACAACCCCGCCGTCCTAGCCGTCATTACAGCTGCCGAGGCAGCTCAGGCCGCGTGCACTGCCCTATACGCTGCCGTGGACGAGGGGTTAGGCACCCTCCTCACCGCCCTCAACGCCGAGGCGGTCAAGCGGATCACCGGTCATCCCGATCACCTGATGCTTCTCTGGGGCCAGCTGGTGGGCTACCCGGCCGAGTCCTGGGAGGCGGGAGGCCAGCGCCCGCGGGAGCCCTTCGAGCAGACCTCCTTCGAGATGCGCTACGGCAACCCCTTCCCCCGCGACCCCAAGGTGGTGGAGAAGCTGAAGGAGGCCAAGATGATCCAGGACCCTGCCCCCCTGCCTTGGCGGCAAGAGGAGATCCGTTATCTGGCCCAGATGTTCGGCCTGCCCCTGTAGGAACGGGCATGGAGTACAATGGCATCAGGGGTGGCAGTGCCACCCCTGATGCCATGCCAGGAGGTCGTCCATGGCCACCGTCGAGGAGCTGGCGGGCCAGGAGTCGGTGCAGCGTTGGTACAACTATTACTCCCAGCACTGGGGGGCACCGCCAGACTGGGACTTTAAGCTGCAGGCCCTGGCGCGGTTCTCCCAGTGGATAGGCAAGACCCCCGACCAGATGATAGGGGAGTGCCTGCGGGAGGTGGAGGGAGGGTACAAGAAGATAAGGGTCAAGAAGCGCCGCTTCTACATCGCTAAGATCAAGGAGTTTGAGGAGAACATCGGCGGCGTACAGGGGCGCAACTGGGCCAACGCTGTGCGCTCCTTCTTCATACACAACGGCGTGGCCATGTCCGCCGATATCCTCAGATAGGGCCCTGAGACACAGCCCTCCCAGGCCTGCCCGAGGCGGCCATGTCCCCTCGAGCCCTCATACAGGGCTACCCCTAAGCCCCATCAGCCCCCGTAGGTGCTGTATCTCTCCCAAATGGGTATATCCGTGGGTCATGCATACGTTGCCAATGGCGTTGAGGACCTTCATATCCCCTAGCGGCCTAATGGTCACCGTCTGCTCTAGGTAGGCGTCGTCGATGGTGCCCAAGAACTCCTCCACGGATTGCCACACCCGCCGCGCATACTCCAGGAACTCCTGGGCCGAGGGCAGCTGGAGGGCACGTGCCTGCTCCAGGCTCCATCCTGTGCCCTGGTGAATGCGGTCCAGGCCGAACTTCTGGTCATACCCTCCCTCCAGCCAGACGGTGGGCTGGCGACGCAGGACGAAGTTGACAATGTTGTCCTCGGTGCGCACCAGGTGCCAGGCCACGAAGGCGATGTGGACCCCTTTCTCGTTGGCCGTCCAGTGTAGCTGCTCAGGCGTGAGGTCTCTGAGCGCCTCGTCATACTGGCGGTGCATATCGTGGAGGCAGCGCTGCAGAAACTCCACTATGCTCATGCCACACCCCCTAGGAAGGTTTGCTACCACTTTAAAGGGCCCTTGAGGAAGGGTCAAGCTAGAGGAGGAGGCGCCGGGGCATGGCGCCGGGGGAGCGCCGGAAGTTGACCAGCAGGAGGCGGCCCTCCACCTCCTTCACCTGGCACCTCTCAGGCCGGGAAAGGACCCTCTCTACCTCTTGCTGTAGCTCCTCCTGCGCCGATGCCACCTCGGCGGCGATAAGGCCCGAGGCGGCGGCCGTCTCCAGCTGGAGGAGACACAGCTCCAACAGCCATCCCATAATCACCTGAGACCACCCCAGGTGAAAGCGGGCCTCAGCGAAGGGCACCGGCAGGTGGTCAGTGGCCACCTCGGGGGCGGCCTCCACCACTGTGGCCCCAAAATGGGGCTGGGAGAGCTCCTGGGCCACACGATAAATAGCCGCCAGCCTAGGGTGCTGGGCGATGGCGGCCGAGGAGCGGTACCGACCTAGGGCCACCTCCAGGGCAGCGTGTCCCCTCTCCTGGGCGGGATAGGACTCCAGCCATTCCCGCCATTCCTGAAAGCGCGACTCCATGAGCCCCCTCTGCGCAGCCACCAGGTCGCAGGCACCCCGCACCAGGGGAGGGCAGGCGGCATACCTGCCCACCAGCAGGAGACGGCAGGCCCCGTCCAGGCAGGCGAAGGCCCGCGACCAGAGGAGGAGCAGGGCGGCCGCCTCAGGCGTGCGGCTCCGGGCGATGGCCTGGGCCATGGCCAACTGCATCCCCATGGCTCGTTGGAAGAGGCCCAGCTCCTCCTCTAACAGGAACATGGCCTGCCGATAGGCGTCCTGGGCTTCTGCCCCCTCCCCGGCAGGGCGAGGTGGCAACGAGTACTCGGCGGGCACATGCACAGGGCCGATGCGCAGGCGTCTTCCCTTACTCGTCATGGCGGCATGCCCTCCTAGGCATCGCCGTCCCGCCGTGATGGGCGGCATCAGCATCATCCTACCACGGCGCCTTGGGCCCATGGGCCCCCGCTGTCACACGCGACGCCGCTCCATGCCCTTATTGCCACCGACAAGCCCCTATGCTAGCTTTCATAGGGAAGGTCGTGCTTCGCCACACTTTTGTGCACCTGCCTGGGGTGGGGCCCCGCACCGAGCGGCGCCTCTGGCTGGAAGGCATCACCACCTGGGAGGAGGCCCTCTCCCACCCCCTCCCCTTCCTGGCCCACTGGCAGCGGGAATGGCTATGGCAGGGGCTAGACGAGTCCCTCTGGCAGTTGGAGAGGGGCAATGCCCTCTTCTTCGCCCAGCGGCTTCCTCCTGGCGAGCGGTGGCGCCTAATGGCCGATTTCATACACCAGGCGGCTTGCCTAGACATCGAGACCACAGGTCTGAGCGCCGGCTATGCTTATATCACCGTCATCGGCCTCTACGATGGGTGCCGTTACCAGGCCTTCGTGCGGGGGACCAATCTGGAGCGGTTCCTGGAGGAGATAGGGCGGTTCCGTCTCGTCATCACCTACAACGGCCTGCGCTTCGACATCCCCTTCATCGAGGTGGAGATGGGGCCGGTGCTGGCGGGGCTGGCCCATGTGGACATTATGTATCCGCTGCGTCGCCTGGGGTACCGGGGAGGCCTGAAGCGGGTGGAGGAGGAGCTGGGCGTGGCCCGCCCAGGGGGCCTGCAGGGCCTCCAGGGTTATGATGCCGTGCGCCTGTGGCACCTCCACCAGCAGGGGCACCAGGGCGCCCTGCCCACCCTCATCCGCTACAATGCAGAGGACGTAGTGGCCCTCTGGCCCCTTGCCGCCCTGGTCTATAACGCCATGGCCGCCCAACTGCCCGTCCCCGCCACCCCCATGGCTGTACCTTCACGCCCCTGGTTGGATCTCCCATACGATCCAGAGCTGGTGGAATGGCTCCTCGCCTTAAAGATCGTTAATGCGCCATGAGCCTTCCGTTGGTATGTTAAGCCTTGGGGAAGGCCATGAGGCTCTTGGCTTGTCTTCTAGCCCTGTGGATTGCGCTGGCCGTGGCCGCTTGCCGCTCGGGTCAAGGCCAGGAGGGCTTAACCCCCACCCTCACCCCTCCCAAGGTCGAGGGCACACCGGCGGCGAGGACTGTAAGCCAAGGCGAAGGGGCTTTGGTGCCCCAGCTCATCCAGAGGTTGCGTCCCAGTGTGGTCCACATCCTGACCGAGTTCGCCACCCTAGGCACCTTGGGGGAGCTGGTGCCCGCGGAGGGTGTGGGCACGGGCTTCATCATCGACCCGCGGGGCTATATCGTCACCAACAACCACGTGGTGGTGCGACCGGGCACCTGCGATCAGCCAGCAACCCGCATCACCGTGACCCTGCACGATGGGCGGAAGCTGGCCGCCCAGGTGGTGGGAGCTGATCCAGCCACCGATCTGGCGGTCCTGAAGGTGGAGGCGCCCGACTTGGTGCCTGCCCCCCTGGGGAGCTCGGCTGCCCTGCAGGTAGGAGAGGATGTCATAGCCATTGGCAACGCCCTGGACCTGCCCGGCGGCCCCACCGTCACCAAGGGGGTGGTGAGCGCCCGCGGCCGGTTCATCGAGGAGAGGGAATGTGGGGTCACTATCCCCGACGCCATCCAGACGGATGCGGCCATTAACCCTGGCAACTCCGGCGGCCCTCTGTTGAACATGCGAGGCGAGGTGGTGGGCATCACCACCGCCGTCATCAGGAGCTCCCTGGCTGAGGGCCTTGGCTTCGCCATCCCCATCGACCTGGCCCGGCCCATCATCGATGAGCTCATAGCCAAGGGGCGGGTGCAACGGGCCTATATGGGCGTCTTGACGGTGGACATCACCCCCAGCCTGGCCCGCAACCAGGGGCTGCCTGTGGAGAAGGGGGTGGGCATTCGGGACGTGGTGCCTGGAGGCCCGGCCGCCCGCGCTGGACTCAGGGCTGGCGACATCATCGTGCGCGTGGGCGACCACCCGGTGGGCAACCGGGGCGAGCTCCTAGAGGCCCTGCGCCGCCTCCGGCCCGGCCAGGAGGTGGAGGTGGAGTTCTACCGCGACTCCCGTCGCCTCACGGTGACGGTCCAGCTGGCCGCCCGGCCCTCCTGAGCTGTGGTATACTCAGGGCCAGGCACCATGGTTAGGGTCGCGGATGCCCTGGGGCGTGTGGTAGAGGTGCCGACACCGCCGCAGCGCATCGTTTCCCTCGTACCCAGCCTCACCGAGACCCTCTTCTTTTGGGGCCTGGGCCAGCGGGTGGTGGGCGTCACCCACTTCTGTGTAGAGCCCCGCGACGGTGTCCGTCATAAGGCCCGGGTGGGGGGCACCAAGAATATCGATCTGCCCAAGCTCTTCGCCTTAAACCCCGACCTAGTCATCGCCAGCGCCGAAGAGAACGACCGCCAGCAGGTGGAGGCCATCATGGCGGCGGGGGTGCCCGTCTTCGTCACCCTGCCCCGTAGCGTGGAGGAGGCTGTGGAGATGCTTTGGACGTTGGGGGAGGTGGCGGGGGCGAGGGAGGCGGCCCGAGCGCTGGTGGAGGAGTGCCGGGGCGCCCTGAAGGAGGTGCGGGCCCGCCGCCGTGGAAGGTCCGTCCCCCTCTTCTGCCCCATCTGGCGCGAGCCCTGGATGACGGTGGGCCCGGGCACGTATATGCATGACTTGCTAGAGGAGTGCGGGGGCCAGAACATCTTCGGCCACCGCCAGGGCCGTTATTTCGCCGTATCCCTAGAAGAGGTGGCCGCCCGCGACCCCGCCCTCGTCCTCCTGCCCAGCGAGCCCTACCGCTTCCGCCGCCGGCATATTGAGGAGCTGGCCCAGGCAGGGGTGAGGGCGGCGGTGGAGGGGCGTGCCTATTTGGTAGATGGACGTCTCCTTTGTTGGTATGGGCCTCGGCTACCCCAAGCCCTGCATGAGATGAGCCGCCTCATCCTGGGGCCATGAACGGCCGTCGCTGGCTCCTCGCCGCCTTGTGCCCCCTCCCCCTGTGGGTTTTCGCCCGCCTCCTGAGCTGGGCCAACGAGAGGCGAGAGCTCCATGAGCGCCCCTACCGAACGGTGATGGTGGAGGGGGCCAGCGTACACTATCGGGACGAGGGGCGGGGGCCGACGGTGGTGCTCATCCACGGCATGGGAGGCTCACTAGACAACTTCCGCCCCACCTTCCAGCTGTTGGTGGAGGCGGGGTTCCGCGTCCTGGCGGTGGACCTGTTGGGATTTGGCTACTCCGACCGCGCCCTCTGGGCCGACCTCTCGCCCCAGGGTCACGCCCGCACCATCGTGGCCCTTTTGGACGAGGTGGGGGTGGGAAGGGCTTCGTTCATTGGCCACTCCCTGGGAGGGGCCATTGCCCTCCATCTGGCCTATAGGTATCCCGAGAGGGTAGAGAGGCTGGTGCTGGTCTCCAGCGCTGTCCCTGGCCGCCTCATCCCTGGGCTATTGCGGCCCATATGGTGGGACCCTGTGCTGGAGGTCATCGTTTCGTTCTGCCTCCACTTCTGGCCTGCGCGGGAGATGCTCTGGCGGGGAGGAGTATACGATGCTGCCACCCTCACCCCCGAGCTGCGGGAGGCGATGCGCCGCCCTTCCCTCATCCGGGGGACCACCAGGGCGGTGGTGGCCACCGGCAAGGCCCTCCTGAGGGAGGCCCCCTTGGTGCTGCGGGAGATCCGCCATCCCGTCCTCATCCTCTGGGGGGCGGAAGACCGCTGGCTGGACCTGCGCAGCGCCTATTACCTCCTCAGCTCCCTTCCCAACGCCCGCTTGCGTGTCATCCCCCGGGCCCGCCACATGGTGCTGGAGGAGAGGCCGGAGGAGGCCCACGCCGAGATCCTGGCCTTTCTGACACAGGAGCCCACCCCTACTCTGCGCCGTAGCGATCTGTTATCCTGATGACTGGATAGCTCTCTCGATGAGAGGTGATGTGAAGTGTTGAACCATCTGAAGACGGTGGCCCTCCTGGCCTTGCTGGGCGCCATATTTATGGGCATCGGCGTCCTTCTGGGAGGTTTCCATGGCCTTATCGTTGGTCTCATCATGGCCCTACTCATGAACGGGATGGCGTACTGGTTCTCGGACCGTATCGCCCTCATGGCCATGGGGGCGAGGGAGGTATCCCCTAGCGAGGCGCCAGAGTTGCACCGTCTGGTGGAGGAGGTAGCGGCCCAGGCTGGGCTACCCAAGCCGCGGGTGGCCATCGTCCAGGCTGAGCAGCCTAACGCCTTCGCCACCGGCCGCGACCCCAAGCACGCGGTGGTGGCCGTCACCACAGGCATCTTGAGGCTGCTAGACGAGCGAGAGCTGCGGGCCGTTCTGGGGCACGAGCTGGCCCATGTGAAGAACCGGGACGTCCTCATAGGGACCATCGCTGCGGTCATCGCGGCTGCCATTAGCTTCGTGGCCTGGATGTTGCAATGGACCCTCCTATGGGGCGGCTACGGTTGGGGTGGCTCCCGACGGGACAACGCCACAGGTTGGCTCTATCTGCTGGCCATGCTGGCCACCGTCATCCTGGCCCCCATCGCCGCCACCATCGTCCGATTGGCCATATCCCGCACCAGAGAGTATGAGGCGGACGCTTCAGGGGCGCGCATAACGGGGGCCCCCATATCCCTGGCCAACGCCCTGCAGAAGCTGGAGGCCTATGCCCAGGCCCGCCCCATGAACGTGAACCCCGCCCTTTCCCACCTTTACATCGTCAACCCCCTGCGCGGCCGGGCGCGGGAGGACTGGCTGGTGAGCCTTTTCCAGACCCATCCGCCCATCAGCAAGCGGGTGGAGCGCCTATACGAGCTGGCGCGCCGCATGGGGGTATACGCCTAAAGGCGGGCCACCCCGGTGCGCACGGCCGCCTCATAGACGGCCTGGGCCACGGCCTGGAACATCTCCCGGTTAAAGATGGAGGGGATGATGTACTCAGGGGAGAGCTCCTCCTCCTTGACGGCGGCGGCGATGGCCTGGGCAGCGGCCAGCTTCATCTCGGCGTTGATGCAGCGGGCATGAGCGTCCAAGGTGCCCCGGAACAGCCCTGGGAAGCACAAGGCGTTGTTGATTTGATTGGGGTAATCGGAGCGGCCGGTGGCCATCACCTTCACATATGGCTCGGCCTCCTCGGGCCTTATCTCTGGGTCGGGGTTGGCCAGGGCAAAGACGATGGGGTCACGGTTCATCTTGCGCACGTCGTCCACCTTCAGCAAGCCCCCCACTGAGAGTCCCAGGAAGAAGTCCGCCCCTTCCATGGCGTCCGAGAGGGAGCCCTTGAGGCGACGGGGGTTGGTGTTTTGGGCCAGCCACTCCTTATAGGGGTTCATGTCTTCCCGCCGCCCTTCGTATATGATGCCCGCCCTATCCACTACCACGATGTCCCTTACCCCCACCTGGAGAAGCATACGGGTGCAGGCCATGCCCGCCGCCCCTGCCCCACTGATGACCACCCGCAGCTCCTCGAACCGCTTTCCCACCACCTTGAGGGCGTTATACAGGGCGGCCAGAACCACCACCGCCGTGCCGTCCTGGTCATCGTGGAAGACGGGGATGTCCAGGGAGCGCTCCAGCCGCTCCAGGATCTGGAAGCATCGGGGGGCAGCGATGTCCTCCAGATTTATGCCCCCAAAGGAGGGGGCCAGCAGCTCCACAGTGTGCACGATCTCGTCCACATCCTTAGTGGCCAGACAGATGGGCCAGGCATCCACCCCGCCGAACTCCTTAAATAGCATGGCCTTGCCCTCCATCACTGGCAGGGCGGCCTCCGGCCCCAGATCCCCCAGCCCCAGAACAGCAGAGCCATCGGTGACGATGGCCACAGCATTGGCCTTGATGGTGTAGTCCCACACCCGCCACGGCTCCCGGGCAATGGTCCTGCACACGCGAGCCACCCCTGGGGTGTAGACGGCAGCCAGGTCCTGACGAGTGGCAAGGCTCACGCGGTTGCGAATCTGGATCTTGCCGTGGCGGTGCAGCTCCAGTATGCGGTCGGTCACCTGGTGGACGTGCACCCCGGGCAGGGCGGCCACCGCCTCCGCCACCAGCCGGGCGTGTTCCTCATCGTCCACCCGCACAGTGAAGTCCCGGACGATGGTGGCCCCCGCCTGCACGATGTCGATGGAGCCTATATCCCCTCCCACCTGGCCGATGATGGAGGCGACCTTGCCCAGCATCCCCGGCCGGTTGGGGTACTCCGCCCTAATGGTGATGGTGTAGCCTTCGCTGATCATCTCCTGTCCTCCCATCGGAACCATCATAACACCGGCGAGGGTAGAATAGGCGGATAGCAAGGATGAGGGTCGTCCTTTTCCGAGCCCATCTAGGCGGGAGGAGAGGGCCACCGGGATAGCTGAGGGCCTGTCACGGCACCCTCTGGGTCAGCGTGTTAGCTCACGGTATAGCTGGGTGATGCGCAGGGGCAGCAGCTCCACATCCGGGACCACGGCGTAGCCCACATCCTGGCACATCTGCTTAAGGTAGTCGTGACCGTATCGGTCCACGGTGAGGCAGAAGGGGACGATGCCCTTGCGTTTGGCCTCCACCAGGGCCATATGGGTATCGTGAATGGCGTATTCCTTCTCGGTGCGGTCTCGCCCGTAGCCGTGGTCCTGCGGGCGGCCATCGGAGATGAGGAAAAGGATGCGCACCTTGGCCTCCACCTGCTCCAACTTGTGGGTGGCATGGCGGATGGCCGGGCCCATGCGGGTGGAGCGCACGGGGGCGATGCGGTCGATGCGGCGCTTGACTTTCTCCGTCAGGGGCTCCCACAGCTCCTTGATGATGTAGAACTCCACATTCTCCCGTCCGTAGCCCGAGAAGCCAAAGATGCCATAGGTATCGCCTATGGTCTCCAGGGCGCGGATAAGGAGGACGATGGCCTCCTTCTCCACGTCGATGATCCTTTTGGGCGGGGTCATGAGCTCCTGGGCGCGGCGGCTCATCCACCACGCGAAGTAGCGACGGGGGTCGTCGTCGAAATCGTCCTGGACGAAGCGGCGGGTGTGCTTGACGATCTCCTCGTCGGTGGAGGCGCTCATGTCCAGGAGGAAGGCCACCGCCACGTCCCGCTCCACCTTGTTACGGCGCCAGTAGACCTTGCCCATGGGGGAGGCCCCCGCCTCCCGCTCCACCAAGTAGTCCACCACGGCGTCCATGTCTAGCTCTTCGCCGTCCAGGAGGCGCTTGATCTTGCGAAAGAGCTCAGGGCGGAGCATCTCGAACTGGCGGCGGGTCTGGTTGGCCAGGGCGGCGTAGCGGGCCAAGGTCTGCTCGTAATAGGCCATGGTGCCTTCGGCCACCGTATATTCCACGATGCGACACCAGCGGGGCTTATAATCGCTGGCCCGGTAGTCCCACTCGTCGTAGTAATAGTAGCGGGGCTCAGGGGTGAGAGGGTGCTCATCGTCCCCTGGGGTGCTGAGGCCGCTGGTGCGGCGCTGCTCCCGCCGCTTCTCCTTAGCCTCCTTCTCCTCCTGCGCCAGCTCCCGCTGCAGGTTGGTGAGGAATAGCTGGGTGGACTGCTGGAGGTCGGCCTCGCCGCCGTCCTTGAGCTCGATCTCCACGCTCTTGCGTAGGAGCTCCTGTAGCTGTTCAGGGCTAATGGGCGAAGGCTGGCCCTGGGATTGTCTCTCCTCCCGCAGCTTGGCCAGCAGCTGCACCAACTCCGGCTTGAACTGGCCGCGGAACTCCACAGGCTGGGGGCTTTGGTAAGGTTGCTCCTCCCCCTCCAGGTCCAGGGGCTGGCCCTGGCCCGGGGAGGCATTGGGCGAGACCTGCATCTGCTCCTGGCCTTCCCCTTCCCACTGCTCTTGCTCCTCCATGAAGATGTTGGGGAGGGAGGTGGCCAGGTCGTAGATGCGGATGGTGGCCTCGGCCACGTCCTCCACCGTGGCGTCGGGCCTTTCCACCACAGCCATGATATTCAATGCCTCCTGCAACACGGAGGCGAGGGGGCGAGGCCAAAGGAGACTGTCCTTGCCTCCCAGGGAGGCGCGCACCAGGTTCTCCACCAGCGCCTGCACCAGGGGCATCTCTTCCACGGGGGGACGTCGCGCCAGCTCCCGCTCTTGCATGGCCCGGTATTCGGCGCGGATGCCAGCGTATTCCCGGAGGATGCAGGCGTCGATGCGGGCGTCCTCTAGGATGGTGAAGATGTCCTCCGCCAAACGGCGGTGGTCGAACAAGTCGAAGAAGCGCTCCATGTCCGTGAGGGGCTGGGGCGATGGCTTATGGGAGGAGGTGGTCCTCTTCCGCTCCCGCTCTTGGCGCAGGTCGGGGAAGTGGCGGGAGGGGGCATCGAACCGGAAGCGGAAGCTGCCGAACTCCAAATGCCCCGCCTGGTGGGTGGCGTAGACCTTGTAGACGGCGAAGTTGCGCTCCCTCTCCTCGAACTCGTCCACCTTGGAGGGCAGGTAGATGGCCGTTCCCTCGGTGGTGGGGGACTCGGCCCGCACCCAGCCGATGCCCTTGTCCGCCAAGGCATCGGCCGGCCGGATGTCCACCTCCGAACCGGTGAGGGCCTTGCAGTACATGCGCAGCACCCCCATAACCCGTGACAGCTCCAAGCGGGAGGAGAGGGCCTCTATGGCCTCTTCCGCCCGGCTGGACTCCAGGCGGAAGAAGGCCTCGCCACCCTCGCGGTTGCTGAGAAGAAGCTCCGTGCCCTGGCGGTGCCACCGGGCCAGCTCATCCAGCCGTAGCCGTCCCAACAAGGGGGGAGTGTTGCGCAAGAACTCCATGGCTGCCACCGGCGAGCGAGGCAAAAGCTCCTCCGCCAGGCTCAGGACGTAGCCATGCAGGGAAGGGTCGATCTGGCCCAGGGCACGGCAGGCCTCGGCGAAGTAGTTGAAGGCCTGTTTGCCTTCCTCGTCTACCAGGCGCTTAGCCAGGCGCAAGAAGCGCACCCTCTGCTGGGGGTGTAGGCGGGCCAGCAGCTGAGGACCCCGCTCCAAATATGAGCGGGCATCGGCCCATCCGGAGACGGCCAGGGCCTCGGCGAACCGCAAGAAGGCCAGGCGGTCCTCCCCTTCCAGCGCCTGCAAGACGTGGGGGGCCACCCCTAGGCAGTGGGCAGCCAGGTCGTAGGAGCGGTCGCAGAGGATGTCCAGGAAGCTCACCATCACCCCTGCCTCCTGCAAGGTGAGGCGGCTCAGGAGGACAGGGCTCTGTTCGAAGAACTGCACGGCCAGGGAGGCGGAGCGCCAGGAGCCCTTATATAGGTGCCGCCCCAGGCTCACCCACCTGCTCAACCCCTCTCTACCGATTAGCCGTACCACGGCGGGGCTGGCCCGGAAGTAGGCGGCGGCCAGGGCAGCGGAGACAGCCGCCAGCTCCCGCCCATATTGGGCCCATTCCCATACGCCCTCCAGCCCCAACGCTTCCAACACCAGGGGGGAGGCCAGGAAATATTCGCTGCTGGCTTCCCAGGCCCGCCATGCCTGGTGGGCCAGCTCCTTACCCTCCTGGGCCCACCGCTCCAGGTCCTGGGGCTCAAGAAGAGGAGAGAGGTGACGAAGGGCCCGCCGGAAGTCCCCCACCAGGGAGGGGGAGAGGCTAGCTAGCTCCCTCTCCAGGGCGCTGAAGTCTGGGTGCCTACCCTGCCTATTCAAAGATGGAGCTCACCACCTCTTGTATGCTTCTTTGCACCTCGCGGTCATCGGTGAGGGCCCACACCACCGCCACCTGACAAGCCCGCCGGGGCGGGATACCGGCAGCTATCAGCTTGCCAGCGTAGATGAGGAGACGGGTGCTCACCCCCTCCGATAGCCCGTGCTCCTTGAGGTTGCGCACCTTCTCCCCCAGCTTGGCCAGGGCATCGGCGGTGGCCATGTCCACCCCCGCCTCGTGGGCGATGACCCGCGCCTCTATGTCCCGGGGCGGGTAGTTGAACTCGATGGCGATGAACCGCTGGCGGGTGGAGTGCTTAAGGTCCTTAAGGGCGCTCTGGTAGCCAGGGTTATAGGAGATGACCAGGAGGAAGCCATCGCGGGCCTCCACGATCTGGCCTAGCTTCTCGATGGGCAAGATGCGCCGGTGGTCGGTGAGGGGGTGGATGAGGACCGTGGTGTCCTTGCGGGCCTCCACGATCTCGTCCAGGTAGCATATGGCCCCCGCCTTCACGGCCCGGGTGAGGGGGCCGTCCACCCAGCGGGTGGTCTCCCCCTCCAGGAGGAAGCGCCCCACCAGGTCGCTGGCGGTCAGGTCCTCGTGACAGGCCACCGTCACCAAGGGGAGGCTAGTGCGCGATGGCGCCTTGCCTGTCACGTCCTTGATGATGGTGAGAGGGCGCCCCAACTTGTAGGCCATGTATTCCACAAAACGGGTCTTGCCACAGCCCGTGGGCCCCTTGAGGAGGACGGGGATCTTTTGGCGGTAGGCGGCGGTGAAGAGCTCTACCTCGTCCCCCACGGGCTCGTAGAAGGGCTCCTCTCTTAGGACATACTCCTCGATGGCGTATTGGCGGTAGCCCAGGGCCTCTTCCATCTCCTCCGTCACCTCTCCCTCCCGGTGAGGCGGGCTGTTAGCTTTTGCCACTCCTCCTCCACCTGCCGCCGTGTCTCCTCCAGGGGGCAGCTGGTATCGATGACCACATGGGCCCGCTGCGCCCTCTTCTCATTATCCAACTGGGCGCGGATGCGGGCCATGGCCTCCTCCACGGGGATGCCGCTGCGGGCCGCTGCCCTTTGGGCGGCCACCTCCGGTGGGGCCACCGTCACCCATATCTCGTCCACTAGGTCGTCCCAGCCTGCCTCCAGCAGGAGGGCGGCCTCCACCACCGCCACCTGGACCCCCTCCTGGCGGGCCAGCTGGGCCAGCTGCTCCTGCATGGCCTGGCGGATGCGGGGATGGGTGATGCGGTTGAGGCGGGCCAAGGCCTCAGCGTCGGCGAAGACCAGCTGCGCTAGGCGGCGACGGTCTATCCGCCCACCATCCCCCAGCACCTGGGGGCCGAAGGCCTCCAGGATCTCGTAGTAGGCAGGGCGCCCCGGCTCGTAGACCTGGTGCCCCAGCTGGTCGGCCTGGATCACCACCGCCCCCTTCTCGCGCAACATCTCCGCCACGGTAGACTTGCCCGTGCCCAGCCCCCCAGTAAGGCCGATGACAAACACTCTGCCCACGTTTCCCCTATGGACAAAATGCCCCGACGCTGTCGGGGCTCAGCTCCTGATCTTATCCGTGGCTGCACCTACGCGTCAAGGTGGCCTTACCTGCCCACCTCCTTCATGACCTTTACCTTCTCGATCATCAGCGGGATGATCTCCTTCCAATCGGCCACGATGCCCCAGCGGGCGGCCCGGAAGATGTTGGCCTCTGGGTCCTTGTTGATGGCCACGATGTTCTTCACTTGAGAGATGCCGGCCATGTGCTGGGAGGCCCCCGATATACCCACGGCGATGTATAGATCAGGGGTCACCACCTTGCCAGTGAGGCCGATCTGGGCCGAGACAGGATACCAGCCCAGGTCGCAAGCGGCACGGCTTGCCCCTACCGCACCGCCCAGGAGCTGGGCCAGCTCCTCCAGCTTGCGGAACCCCTCAGGGCCACCCATGCCCCGTCCGCCGGAGACGATGATGCGGGCGTCCTCCAGCCTCACCCCCTCCACTTTCTGCTTCTCCCTTCCCACCAGACGGGTGGGGATGGAGGCTGGGTCCAGACCCGCCTCCAGCCTCTCCACCTGGCCCTGGCGCGAGGGGTCGGGCTCCAAGGGCTCCTGGGCCTTGGCCCTCAGGGTGGCCATGGCCGGGGACGTGTTGAAGGAGTACTTGGCGTGGGCGTTGCCCCCATAGCATGGCCTGGTGAAGATGATGCGCCCCTCCCTCACCTCCAGGTCGATGCAGTCCATGGCCACAGCGGTGCCCAGGCGGGCAGCCAGCCGCGGCGCCATGTCCCTCCCCATAGGCGTCTGGCCCAGGAGGATGAGGGCTGGCGCCACCTCTTTGGCCAACCTCTCACCTACGGGGACATAGGCCTCCCCCAGGTAGTCCTTCAGGAGGGGGTCGTCGACTACCAGCACACGGTCGGCGCCGCGGGCGATGGCCTCTTGAGAGTGACCATCTAAACCCGCACCGAGGATGGCACAGGCCACCTGCCCCCCGAGGACCTGGGCCATCCGCCGCGCCGCCCCCAACAGCTCAAAGGTGATGGGCGCCAGCTTCCCCTCTTCCGTCAGCTCGGCGAAGACCAGCACGTCTTGGGCCATGGCTCCTCCCCCTCAGATGAGCTTGGCTTCCCGCAAACGCTGCAGGAGCTTCTCCACCTTCTCGTCGGCTGTATCGCCCTCGATGAACTCCGTCTCCACCTTCACCTGGGGGACGTAGAGGGCCTCCAGGTTGACCCGGTTCTTGAGCTGGGCCACGTCCAGCCCCAGGTCGGCCGCCTTCCATACGGTCACCTGCTTGCGGGCAGCCATCATAATCTGCCGCAACTGGGGATAGCGGGGCTCCCCCAGCTCGTTGGAGACGGTGACCACCGCCGGCAGGGGGGCCTCCACCGTCTCGAATCCGTCCAGCAGGACGCGCTCCGCTCGCACCTTGCCATCCACCACCTGGACAGACTTGACGATGGTGATGCAGGGCAGGCACAAGACCTCGGCGATGGTGGGCCCCACCACGCCCATGTCCCAATCCACCGCCTGTCGCCCGGTGATGATGAGATGGAAGGGGGAGAGCTTCTCTCTGATGGCCTGAGCTAACACCTGGGCCGTCACCCAGTGGTCGGCCTCGTACAGGGCGGGGTCGTCGATGAGGTAGCCCTCGTCGGCCCCCATGGCCAGGCAGTGCTTGATGGCGTCCCGGAAGGACTCGGGGCCCATGCTGATGACGCTGATCTTGACATCACCCAGGGCGTCCCTCACCCGCAAAGCGGCCTCCACACCGATGGGATCGAACTGGCTGGGCACCGGCGCTATCCCAGGGGCCGGGATCACCTTCTTCTGAGCCTCGTCCACCCGGAACTGGGAGGGGGGCGTCTCCGGGTCTGGCACCTGCTTCACGCAACAGACGATGTGCAAGGCCATGGCCTCATCCCTCCAATGTGAAAACCTTCACCTCGAGTATAGCAGGCGGCCTGGCCAAGGCAAAGGTTCAGACCCGCCGCCTCGCCTCAGGGCGAACCACGCTCCTTTCCAGCATCTCGGCCACGTCCAAAACAGACATCCCCTTCTGGGCCGCCGTGGGCACCGACCCTACCCCTTCCTCGAACATCTGGAGACAGAAGGGACAGGCCACGGCGATGAGCCGGGCCGGGGTGGAGGCCGCCTCCTCAGTGCGGACATGGTTGACGCGCCGGCCCCCGGACTCTTCTACCCACATGTGGCCCCCGCCCGCCCCACAGCAGAAGGTGTGCTTGCGATGCCGCCCCATCTCCACCAGCTGGGCGCCTGTAGCAGCGATGACCTGGCGCGGGGCGGCCGAGATGTCGTTGTGGCGGGCCAGATAACAGGGGTCATGGTAGGTGACCAGCACACCCCACAACTCGCCCATGTCCGCAAGCCTCAGGCGCCCCTCGCTTACGAGCTGGGCCAGGAGCTGGGTGTGGTGAACCACCTGGAACCGCCCCCCCAACTGGGGGTACTCGTTCTTCATGACGTTAAAGCAGTGGGGGCAGTTGGCTACGATCTTCCTGACGCCCTTGGCCTTGAAGGTCTCGATATTCTGCTGGGCCTGTAGTTGGAACAGGTATTCGTTGCCCAGACGGCGGGCGGGGTCGCCCGAGCACACCTCCTCCGCCCCCAGGACGCCAAAGGAGACGCCGGCCTGCAAGAGGAGACGCGCCATGGCCTTGGTCACCTGGACGTTGCGCTCCACCAGGGCCCCTGTGCACCCCACCCAGTAAAGGTACTCCTGGGAGCCATCGAAGATGGGGACCTGTAGACCCTGGGCAGCCAGCTCCTCTAGCCACGAGGTGCGGGTGAGCTGGGTCCCCCGCCAGGGGTGCCCCCTTTGCTCCAGCTGCATGAGGGTGGCCTGGGCCGTCTCCGGCATGCGAGCCTCCTCCATCACCAGGTAGCGCCGCATGTCCATGAGCTTCTGGATGTGCTCGATGAAGAAGGGACACTGCTGCTCACAGGCGCCGCAGGTGAGGCAGTCCCATATGGTGTTGAAGGAGACCACATCGCCAGCCACCGGCCGCTCTTCGTCCCAGCGCTGGCCCCGCCAGCGGGCTGTCCATATCTTGGGCCCTACCTGCTGCATATAGGCCTTGATGTCCTGCAGAAATCCCATGGGGGTGAGCTCTTTGCCGGTGTTGTAGGCCGGGCAGTGGGCCTCGCAACGGCCGCAGCGGACGCATACGTCCACGTCCATAAGCTGCTTCCAGGTGAAGTCCACCAGGCGACCCGCCCCGAAGCGCTCCGCCTTCTCGAAGTCCTCAATGGGCACCAGGGCCGCCCCCGCCAGCGCCGCCCCCGTGGGGGAGAGGCGGCGGAAGAAGATGTTGGCCGCCCCTAGGAGGATGTGGGAGAGCTTGCCATACCCTACCCAGGCCACCCAGGCCAGGGCCAAGGGCAGGTGGAGCCACCAAAAGGCCTTGTGGATGTTGAGCATGAGGGTCGGGCTGGCCCCCGCCGCCAAGGCCGCCTTGCCGATGAGGAACCCTATGGGCGACCAAGGGGCCCAATCGGGGTCGGTGACCAAGCCGTCGCCCACGGCGATGGGCTCCCCCCTGAGCTCGGTGACGCCCACCCGCATTCCCTCCACCAGGAAGCCGGAGAGAAGGATGGCGAGCATGAGGGCCAAAAGGACCCCATCGTCCCAGAGGCTGCCCAGCCGCATCTTGGGGTGTTTCCACACATAGCGCCGGTACAGGGCCATGAGAACGCCCACGGTGGCTGCCATCCCCGCTATGTCTAGAGCCAAGGAGTAGCCTAGGTAGACGTTCCCCTTCAAGAACTCCTTGATGTCGTCGTGGAAGGCCAGCATAAGGGTGCCGATGAAGAGATACGTCCACCCCCAGAAGATGAGGAGGTGCATGAGCCCAGCGTAGAGGTCGTTGGGCAGGCGCCCTTGGCCTAGCCCGTAGAGGAGGAACACCTTCGCCCTCTCCCACGGGCGATCCCACCGCACCTCCCTCTTGCCCAGGAGCCAGAGGCGGGCTCGCAGGAGAGGGCCCGCGGCCAGCACCAGCAGGACGACCCCTGTGGCCCCATAGGCCACAAAGCGGGCCCACTTGGCGATGTTGAAGAAGACCTCCCTGGTGGCCTCGTCCATACCCTGGCGGGAGGCCAGAACAGCCAGGGCCGCCACTAAGGGCGCCAGGGTCAAGGCCAAGAGATATATGGCCACGGTCAGTGCCAGGCGGGCGCGCGGCGAAGCCACCTTTGGCTCCCAAGCCATCCCCTTACCTCCCACTGGGAATTGTTACAGCCCAGCCTATCTTAACCCCTCCCTCAGGGGAGGGTCAAACCTCCCTATAATGGATATGACTATGGCCTTGGAGATTAGGGAGGCCCACCCCCAGGAGCTAGCGGAGGTGGCCCTTGTCACCTCCCTAGCCTTCGATGCTGGCCCTGTGTCAGACACCCTCCTCCAACTGGGTGTCTATGAGATCTTCGAGCCCATAGGGTGCTGGGAGGATGGGCGGCTGGTGGCCTGCCTATCGGTAGGGCCCATGGCCGCCGCCTACGAGGGGGTGGATGTGCCCTTGGGGGCCGTATCCATGGTCTCCTGCCTCCCCGAGGAGCGCAGGCGAGGCCTAGTGGGGAGGCTCCTGGTGCACGCTCTGGAGCACATGCGACGGCGGGGCCTGGTGCTTTCGGGCCTCTTCACCCCTCACCCCTCTCTTTACCGTCGCTATGGCTGGGCCGTGGCCCACCGCCAAGTGCGCTACATCTTCCACCCCAAGGACCTGACCCCTCGCTGGCTGCAGCGGCCGCGGGGCAAGGCGCACCGCGTGCAGGAGGAGGACTGGCCTCTGCTGGACTCCATCTACGGCCAGTGGCGCAAGGGCCGCAATGGCCTCCTGGCCCGCTCCGAAGCGTGGTGGCGGCGGGCCGTCTTCGGCGGCCTCTACTACCCCCGGAGGCGCCCGCGGGAGGCGGTGGTGTGGCACGGCCCAGATGGGCGCCCCACCGGCTACGTCGTCTATGATGCCGAGCAGAGGCGGCTGGAGCGGGAGGAGGTCCACCTCCTCACGGTGCGGGACATGGTGGCCCTGGACGGCGATGCCTATGCTGGCCTCCTCCGGTTCCTCCTCTCCTTCGATATGGCCCGCGATGTGGTGCTCCCCGGCGATGCCCTGGAGCCCCTCCTGGTGGCAGTAGACGAGGCTCAGCGCGTAGAGGCCCGCATAGGCGTGGGGATGATGCTGCGCATCGTGGACGTCCCAGGGGCCCTGTCCCTGCGCCCCACCACCGCCCCCGATGGGCTATCCCTCCTCTTGGCCATTAGGGACGCCTCCGCACCGTGGAACGACGGTCTGTGGTGGGTGGAGGCGGGCGGAGGACGTCTCCACGTCTTGCCAGGGCGCGGCGAGCCGGACTTAGCATGTGACGTGGCCCACCTAGCCCCTATCTACAGCGGCCTACTATCGGTGCGGGAAGCGGCGCGCACAGGCCTAATAGAGGTCAAGGACGAGCGGGCCATGGCCCTCGCCCAACGCCTCTTGGAGGCGCGCCTACCTCCTGGGGCGCCCGACCCCTTCTAAGGGCACCACGCCCCTCAAGGGCTAGCGGCCCCCTCAAGAGCCGGTGGTGGGGGACGGGGAGATCACCTCGTTCTTGGGCTCTCCATAAAGGGTGCGCAGCTCCGTCTTCAGCACCTTGCCCAAGTAGTTCCTAGGGAAATCGGGCACAAAGGCATAGTACTTGGGGGCCTTGTAGCTGGCCAGGCGCTCCTTGACGAAGGCCGTCAGCTCCTCAGGGGTGGGGAGGTCCTGGAAGTCCTTGGGGATGATGATGGCCTTCACCTCCTCGCCCCATTCCACATCCGGCACCCCTATTACAGCCGCCTCCGCCACCTTGGGGTGTTGCTCCAGCACGTTCTCGATCTCGCCGGGGGCGATATTCTCGCCGCCACGGATGATGAGGTCCTTGGTGCGCCCAGTGATGTAGACGTAGCCGTCCTCGTCTATATAGCCCACATCACCGGTATGGAGCCAGCCGTCCTTGAGGGTCTGGGCCGTCTCCTCGTCCCGACGCCAATAGCCCGCCATGACCCTGGGGCCGGCGACCACGATCTCCCCCTCCTGGCCAGGGGGGAGGATGTTGCCTTGGGGGTCCATGATGGCCACCTCCACATCGGGCATGGGCCGGCCCACCGAGCGCAAGCGGCGCAGGGCCTTCTCCCTCTCCGGCCCCGGCTCCTCGGGTATGCGGTGGTCCTCAGGGCCCAGGAAGGTGAGGGTGGAGGTGCTCTCCGTCTGGCCGTAGGCGTTCATGAGGCCCACATTGGGCCACTTGCGGAACTTCTCAATGGCGTTGATGAGCACTTCATAGGGCATGGGGGCAGCGCCATAGGCCAGCAGGCGCAGAGAGCTGAGGTCGTACTTGTCGAAATCGGGGTGCTCGATGACCCGTTTGACCATGGTGGGCACCAGGAAGGAATGGGTGACCCGATACCGTTGCACGGCCTCCAACCAGGCCTGGGCATCGAACTGGGGTAGGATGACCAAGGTGCGGCCGCCCCATACCGCCGAGAGCATGGTGGTGGCCCCAGCGATGTGGTAGAAGGGGACAGCCAAGAGCTGCACCTCCCACTCCTCGGCCGTGGGGTCAGCGGGGGAGACGGTGTTGGTGACATATACAGACATGGCCAGGTGGGTCAGCACTACCCCCTTGGGAAGGGCGGTGGTGCCGCTGGTGTACATGAGGATGGTGGGGTCGGAGTCGTCCACCTCCACAAACACTTCCTCCGGAGGGTGCTGGGCCAGCAGATCATCGTAGTTGAGCATCCCCTCCGGGCGTGCGTCGTAGCAGATGTAGTGGCGAACGGTGGACAGCTCTCCCTTTATGGAGTCCGCCAGCCCCAGATACCGCTGGCCCACTAGCAGGGCCACCGATTCCGAGTTGTTGAGCATATATATGAGCTCTTCCCGCTTGGCCCGGTAGTTGATGGGGACGAACACCAGGCCCAGCTTGGCGCTGGCGTAATAGGTCTCCACGTATTCGATGGAGTTAAGGGCCAACACCGCCAACCTATCGCCCTTGCTCAAGCCCAGGGACTGGAGGGCATTGGCTAGGCGCAGCACCCGCTCCTGCAACTGGCCGAACGTCTCCTCCCGGCCCTCACAGATGAGGCCCACGCGATCGGGCACCACCGAGGCAGCGATGGTCAGGAACTCAGCCGTATTCATGGGGTCCCCCTCCTGGACGCTTATTGTCGGTTACATTTTATCGATGTCTCTCATGCCTGGCCAGGGGCCCGTAAACGGGCCAAGGCTGCCTGGAGGCCATGTGCACCCAGCAAGCGCAAGACCAGGCGCTCCTCCCAGGCCAGCGCTTGCGGTAGCGGCATGTCCAGGCCACGGCGCAACGCCTGCTTGAGGAGGGAGAGGGCCTGGCCCTTGCCCAGCAGGGAGCGGGCCAGGGCCTCAGCTTGGGAGAAGAGGCTCTGGCGGGGCACCACCATATGCACTATCCCGAGGCGCAGGGCTTCCCTGGCGGGTATGGGGTCGCCCGTGAGGATCATGTGAAGGGCCGACACCCGCGGCGCCGTGCGGGGGAGGGTCTGGGTCCCCCCGGCGGAAGGTATGTAGCCCAGGTTCACCTCCGGCAGCCCCAGGCGGGCGTCCTCGCTAGCGATGCGCAGGTCGCAGAACAGGGGCAGCTCCAGCCCTGCCCCCAGGCACCAACCATGCAGGCAGGCGATGGTGGGCTTGGGAAAGGCCTCCATGAGGGCCCATATGTCCCGCTGGAAGCGGGCGCGACGGGCCTCCACATAGGAAGGGGCAGTGCCGAAGTCGGCGATGTCCGCCCCGGCGCAGAAGGCCCTCTCCCCCGCCCCACGCAACAGCACCACCTCCACCTCTGGGTCGTCCCGGGCGGCCAGCAGGGCCTCCCACAGCTCGTCCCGCATCTGGAGGTTAATGGCGTTGAGGACATGGGGGCGGTTAAGGGTGATCCACACCAGCCCCTCGTCCTTCTCATAGAGGATGGTCTGGAAGGGGGAGGGTTGGGCCATGGCCCTACACCCAGTCGGGGCGGCGTACGGCGCTGCGTTGCTTGGTGCGCCATATCCGCTCCAGGTCGGCGTTTACCTTCTGGGTCAGCTCCTTCATGGCTTCGGAGCCGGTGCGCATCTGTTCGCTGAACCAGCGGCGGAGCTGGGCCCTGTCCTCCTCGGAAAGCTCCGCCTCTTGGGCCAGCTTCTGGACGATGAGGAGGAGGAGCTCCCGCGCCTCGTCGACCTCCAGCTCCACCCTCATGGCTACCTCCGCAGGTCTTTGGTGGAGATGTAGCGGCCACGCATGCGCACTTGGCGGGTGGTCTTCTCGTCTAGGTAGTTGCCCAGGGCCTCGTTCATGGCCAGGGCCAATTGGTCCATCTCTACCGTGCCTAAGGCGTGGAGGGACCGCCAGCGGCGCACCTTGGCCCGCCCATCGTCCGAGAGGCCAGCGTGGTCGACGATGTAGGACGTGATGAGGCTCATGAGGGACCATGCCTCATCAGCCTCCAGGATGACCTGCATACCCATCCCTCCCTCATGTCCCGGTGAAGCGAGGGCGGCGCTTCTCCAGGAAGGCCCGCACCCCCTCCGCCCGGTCGGCGGTGGTCTGAAGGATGATGGTGAGGTCGGCCTCATAACGCAGGGCCTGCTCCAAGGGCATCTCAGAGCCCCATTGCACCGCCTCCTTGGCATAGCGTACGGCGATGGGGCCCCTCTCAGCGATGCGCTGGCAGATGGTCTCCGCCTCTGTCAGCAGGTCCTGGGGCTCCGTCACCTGGCTCACTAGCCCTATCTGTAGGGCCTGGGAGGCGTCCACTTCCGCCCCCGTAAAGAGCATGTAGGTGGCCCAGGACCGCCCTACCACCCTGGCCAGCCGTTGCACTCCCCCGGCCAGGGGCAACAGGCCCAGAGTGGCCTCCGGCAGGGCGAAGCGGGCATCTCGGGAGCAGATGCGCACATCACAACAGAGGGCCAGTTCCAGGCCGGCGCTCAGGCAACGGCCGCCGATGGCGCATACCACTGGCCGCGGCAGGGTGGCTAAGGGATCGAAGGCATGAGTGAGGGGGAAGGGCATGAGCCCCTCCTGCTCCACCTGCTCCCAGTCCCACCCCAGGGAGAAATCCGGCCCCTGCGCCGAGAGGAGCACCACCCGCACCTCCTCATCAGGCTCGATGGCATCGCAGATGTCCTGCAGAAGGGCCAGGAAGTGGGCATCGATGCGATTGCCCCTTTGGGGCTGGTCAATGACGAGGTGGGCAATATGGCCCCGCTTCTCCCAACGCAACGGTTGCACAGCTTCACCCCTTGGCTGAAATGCCGACCTCTGGCATTTTACGATCTGAAGGCCTTAAGCTACAAGGTTGAGAGGCGTAAGCGATGCAAGAGGCCATCGCTTTAGGAGCAGGGCTCGGGATCCTATATTTACTGATGGTGCTTGCCCTGGCCATCATCATACGGTGGGACGCCCGCCAGTCAGGTGAGCCAACCCACCAGCCCACCCACGGCCAGGCTTACCACCACCACGGCCAGAATAAATAGGAGCATCAAGAGGCCTGCATACTCCCGCATGCGCTACCTCCCCGCTCCATTGTGGTCTGCTGGGTCTGGTGGGGCAAGGGCTTAAAGGGCAGCCCCTGTGGAGAGAAGAAGGCCCTTGCCTACCACCTCCCCAGCCAGCACCAGGACCATAACGATGTACAAGAGCCCGGTGGCCGATTGCATGGCCCTGACGGCGCTGGACTCATAAGCCATGTAGGCGAAGAGCATGGGCAGGGCCATACCTCCGGCCACCTTCAGCCATAGGAAGGGGTTCCCCTTTACATCCCCACCCCCTGCAATGGGGTCGTGGGGTAAGGCCAAGGCCAGGGCAGTGACCACCCATTGCAAGGCCATGCCCCCCAACAGGAGGATGACCAGCTCCTTAAGGGGCTGCTGAGACATGCGTGGCGTCACCAGATACCAGTGGCCCAGGATCATGCCCATCACCGCCCCCCCAACCACCAATGCCCCCACCCCTAGGGCGAGGAAGCCCCCCAAATATCCCCACAGGGGTCCATCCAGGACGGCCGCCCCTATCCCCACTATTCCCAGCCCTAGGAGGGAGGCCAGCAGCCCCACGTAACGGGAGGCAGGGCGCTGGCGGACCATGGCCAGGGCATAAGCCATGGCCAGGCCCAGATAGGCCGCCAGTGCAGCCCGTAGCGGCAAACCGAGGCGCCATTGAAGAGGATAAGAGCCTACGGTCGCTGGAAAGGACATCTGCAGAGCCACCAACAGAGCCAGGGAGGCCAAGGCGGCCGTGAGGAAGGCGCCGAACTTGAGAAAGCTCCAGGGCACCAGGCCCCGCATCTGCGTCCACCACAGGGCCCACAGGGACCCCACCGCCACCTCTATGAGCAGTATCAGGAAGACCTGGGGGAGGCCCGTTGCGTCCATGCGGTGCAAGCTCAATTGTCATCTGGCCATGGCCTTGCCGTCAACGAGGCCCCGGCGGCGGGGCCTTCCAGCCACGGGCCGCTTACTAGTAGTAGGCCAGCTTCAGTTGCCGGTCGGTGATGCCAGGGACGGGGAAGGAGCCTGCCAACTCCCGCACCTGTTGCCGGACGCGTGCCAAAACCTCCTGGTCGCCCATGTGGTCCAGGACGGTGGCGATGAGGCGGGCGATGAGCCGCATCTCCTGGGGCCCCATGCCGCGGCTAGTGAGGCCAGGAGTGCCCAGGCGGATGCCACTGGTGACCGTCGGCGGACGGGGGTCATAAGGGATGGTGTTCTTGTTGCAGTAGATGCCCACAGCATCCAGGGCCCGTTCGGCGTCCCGGCCCGTGACCCCCTTAGGGGTGAGGTCCACCAGCACCAGGTGGTTATCGGTGCCCCCGGAGACCACCCGCAAGCCCAGGGCCATGAGCTCCTCAGCCAGGATGCGGGCGTTCTCCACCACCCGCTGCTGATACTCGCGGAACTCAGGGCGCATGGCCTCCCCAAAGCATACGGCCTTGGCAGCGATGATGTGCATATGAGGGCCTCCCTGAAGGCCGGGAAAGACGGCCCGATCCACCCTCTCGGCCAACTCCTGCGTGCAGAGGATGAAGGCCGAGCGGGGCCCGCGCAGGGTCTTGTGGGTGGTGGAGGTCACCACATGAGCATAGGGCACTGGCGAGGGGTGGACGCCGGCAGCCACCAGCCCAGAGATATGGGCCATGTCAGCCATGAGGTAGGCCCCCACGGCATCGGCTATCTCCCGCGCCTTGGCGAAGTCGATGATGCGGGGATAGGCGGTGGCCCCCACCACGATGACCTTAGGTCGGTGCTCCTTGGCCAGTTGCCACATCTGGTCGTAGTCGATGCGCTCCGTCTCCCGGTCCACTCCGTAGTGGAAGAACCGCCAGATGCGAGAGGTGATGCTCACCTTATGGCCATGAGTGAGGTGGCCACCTTGGTCTAGACGCATGGCCAGGGCCATGTCCCCTGGCTCCATGAGGGCGAAATAGGCCGCCAGGTTGGCGTCGGCCCCCGAGTGGGGCTGGACGTTGGCGTGCTGGGCCTTAAACAACTCCTTGGCCCGCCGGATGGCCAGCTCCTCTACCTCGTCCACGTGCTGGCACCCACCGTAGTATCGGCGGCCGGGGTAGCCCTCCGCGTACTTGTTGGTGAGGACGGAGCCCATGGCCTCCAGCACCGCCGCCGACACATAGTTCTCAGAGGCCATCATCTCCAGGCCATAGGTCTGGCGCTCCTCCTCACGGGCGATGATGGCCGCCACTTCAGGATCGCGTTCCTCTAGCACGCCCATGCTCTGCCCTCCCGCAAGACCCTCGAGGCCAGTGTAAGATGACGGGAGGCGGGGGTCAACGTAGGCCCATGCCCCTGTCCCGCACCTCCCAGGCGAAGCGGGCCAGCGCCATGATGCCGCCCGTCACCAAGGAGTGGCCCCCAAGTAGGACAGGCACCGGCGCCGAGATGAGGGCATGGGTAAGGCGACGTAGCCTGGGCTCGCCTATCTCATGGGGCCGGCCCAGGTCCGAGAGGAAGCGGTCGCGCCGGGAAGGCTCCATGCCCAGGTGGGACATGAGGACCCTTGTATCCACCACCGCCGCATCCCCGAGGAGGGCCAGGGCCCTGGCCAGCCCCTCCTCGCCCAACGCCTCGGCCATCATCCCCAGGAGGGAGCGGGCGCGAAGGCCCAGGGCCTGCAAGCCCCGCTCCTCAGCCAGGAGGCGCACGCGGCATGCCGTCCCCTCCTCCAAGAAACGCCATACGTGGCTCCCCACCCTCCCCACCACGAAGAGCTGCGCCTGGGGGTCCGTCAGCACAGGCAAAAGGGCCTGGTAGCGCCCCAGCTCCAGCGGCACCTCCCGCGCCCACCGTTGCAGGCGGGGCCCTGGGGCATACCCTGTGAGCTTGAGGATGGCCACATCGGCCGGGGTATCGAGGTCGAAGGTGGTGGAGAGGGTACGGGGCATCTCCCACGTGGGCAGGCCCACACCGGCCAAGAGGCGCGCCAAGGCGTTATCGCGCGCCGGGGGCTCGATGGAGAGGATGGCATGGGCCGGCCTAACGGCCACCAGGTCCGACGAGTGGAGGTTGTTGGTCACCACTCCCTCCCGACGGGCCAAGGCCATGGCCACCGCTGCCCACTCCTCCAGGGAAAGGAGGGGCAGGGCGCCGCCGCCTATGTAGACCAGGGAGGGGGGCTTTAGCCTTGCCACCACCTCCTGGAGACGGTGCCCGAAATGAAAGGGCCCTTCATCCACCACCACCTCCACACCCTTAGGGAGGGGGCCCAGGGCATCCGGGGAGGGGGTGAGCAGGAGGGCGCGCTCATAGGCCCCCGTGGCCATAGCCATGTCCAGGGCATCGAGGGCAGCCGCCCGCCGCGCCCCGTCCACCAGCTCCTCCTCAGGAGTGGGGCCTGAAGGCCCCAGGAAGATGACCAAAAGTGGCCTCTCCACCCCTATCCCTCACGGGCACAGGTGATGGCCCATACCCCCTCCGCCCCTGCTGCTAGCAGGGCGCGGGCGCAGGCATCCAGGGTGGCGCCGGTGGTGGCCACGTCGTCCACCAACAACAGGCGCCGCTTGGGCAGGGGGCGGGAGGCCCTCACGGCCTGGGCCACCTCCTGCCATCGCCGCTGGGCGGGGAGGCTTACCTGGGGAGGTGTCCACCGCCGCCGCAGCACGCCCCTGAGCAGTGGCAGCCTCACCTCCTTTGCCAGGGCCGAGGCCAAGAGGGAGGCCTGGTTGTAGCCACGCGCCCGCTCCCGCACCCATGGGGAGGGAACAGCCACCATCGCCTCCACCGGCGGGGCCCAGGCGGCCAGGAGACGAGCCATGGGACGAGCAAGGGAGGGGGCCAAGGAGGACATGCCGCGGAACTTGAGGGCGTGTATCGCCTCCCGCACTATGCCCTCGTAGCGGAAGGGGCTGCGGAGGGCCCTGAACGCTGGAGGGGCCTGCTGGCACCGGTGGCAGATGCCACCTCCTGCCCAGTCCTGCCAACATATTGCGCAACGCGGGGGCAAGGCCTTGGGGGCCTGGGCCAGGCAGCCATGGCACAGGGGCCCACGCCCCTGGCCACAGCCCAGGCAGGGGACGGGGAAGAGGATCTCCAGCGCCCGCTCCAGCACTGTGCCTATGCTCACGGGCCCATGGTACTGGGCGCCGCCAGCCCTTTCAACCGCGCCTTGCCGGCCTTCCGTCCCCGTCTTACACTTAAGGCCGATGAAGGTGAAGGTGCGCCTCTTCGCCAGGATAAGGGAGCTAGCTGGCATCAGCGAGATGGAGGTGGAGATAGGGGAAGGGATGTCGGTGGGGGAGGTGTTCGAGCTGGTGCGGGCCCGCATCCCCCGTCTGGCCGGCCAGCAGCTGCCCGTGGCCTTCGCCGTCAATGCCCGCTACGTGACCCCTGAACACCCTGTGCGTCCTGGCGACGAGGTGGCCATCATACCCCCAGTATCGGGAGGGGGCCATGTTCTTCCTGGTCACCCCTGAGCCCTTGGACCCCCAGCGGGCGGTGGAGCTGGTGCGCCGCCACGAGGCGGGGGCAGTGGTGGTCTTTTTGGGGGTGGTGCGCAGCCATAACCTGGGGCGCCAGGTGATCCGCCTCCAGTACGAGGCGTACCCGGAGATGGCGGAGCAAGTGATGCGGGAAGTGGCCCAGGAGGCCGCGACACGCTTTCAGCTTACCGATGTAGCCATTATGCATCGCACAGGCGTGTTGCCGGTGGGGGAGACGTCCCTAGTGGTGGCTGTCTCCTCTCCCCACCGCCATCAGGCCTTTCAAGGTGGGCAGTGGCTGGTGGACCGCCTTAAGGAGCGTCTGCCCATCTGGAAGAAGGAGACCTTCGTGGGGGGCGAGGAGTGGATCGAGGGGGAGCTTCCTCCCGCTGGGTGAGGCCCCATGTCCTATCACTTCCCTCCCCCTAAGCCTGCCTATTGCCCCTATTGTGGCCTCCCCTTGGAGGAGAAGCTGGTGCCGGAGGAGGGAAGGGAGAGGCTGGTCTGCCCCCAGGGGCACATCTTCTACCTGAATCCCAAGGTCATCGTCAGCGTCATCGCCGAGAGGGAGGGGAAGGTATTGCTCCTGCGGCGGGCCATCGAGCCCCGCCGCGGCTACTGGACCATCCCCGGCGGCTATATGGAGATCGATGAGTCGGTGGAGGAGTGCGCCCTTAGGGAGACCCAGGAGGAGACAGGGCTGCCGGTGGAGCTGCTGGGGCTGGTGGGCATCTTCTCCCGCCCCGCTCCCGAGGGACCAGGGATCGTGGCCATCGTCTTCCGAGGCTGCGTGGGGACGGGGAAGCCACAACCGGGGACGGAGGTGCTGGAGGCCCGTTTCTTCGCCCCGCATGAGATCCCCTGGGAGGAGCTGGCCTATGACACCACCCGGCAGGCCCTGAAAGCCTACCTGGCCCAGCGGGGGTAAGGCCCTGGGGCGAGACGCCCCCTGCAGGGCCCTATGGCCCCGGCCATTCCTCCTCCACGGGGCGGGGTCTGCCGATATGGTATCCCTGGGCGTAGTCCACCCCCAGGAGGCGCAGGGCTTCCAGGGTCTCTTGGTCCTCCACTTGCTCGGCCACCACCGGCAGGCCCAGGGCCTTGACCGCCTGGACCATGCTTGCCACCACCACCCGCTGGGCCTCTAGGGAGCCCAACCCTCGCACCAGGGAGCCGTCCAGCTTCACCATGTCCAGGGGGAGGTGGAGCAGGCGATGGCAGGTGGAGTAACCGACGCCGAAGTCGTCCATGGCCAGGCGACAGCCCAGGGCCTTGAGCTGGAGCATGCGGCGCCTCTCCTGCTCCAAGTCCCCTAGGGGGCTTGTCTCGGTAAGCTCCAGCACCAGCCTCCCCTCCCAGGAGGGAAGCCCCTGCATCTCCGCTCTGATGGCGTCCAGTAGCCGCTCCGATAGCAGGGACTGGGCCGATAGGTTGATGTGGAGGTCGATGTGCACGGCCATATGGGGCGCCTGGGAGCGGAGGCGGCGGAGGAGACGGGCTGCCTCGCCTATGACCCAACGGTCCACCTCCCATATGAGCCCCTCCCTCTCCGCCTCCCGGATGAAGGGCTCCGGGGGAAACGCCTGGTCCCCCTCCACGATGCGCAGCAGCAGCTCATAGCGCTCGATGCGTCCACTCGGCAGGTGGAGGATGGGCTGGCAATAGAGGCGCAGGAGGCCCCTATCCAGGACATGGCGAACCCAGTGGGCGCCGATGGGGCGCGTGGGCGTCTCCTTGCCCCAGACGCTGATGCCCTGGCCATTGCCCCCCTTCTTGGCGTGGTACATGGCCCGGTCGGCCCGCACCAGAACGTCTTGCACCGACAGGCCACCGCCCTCCACCATGGCGATGCCGATGCTGGCGGAGATGTGCAGACCCCCCACCTCCGGCACGGTCACACGCTCCAGCTGGGCACGCAGCCGGTGGGCCACCTCCCTGGCCCTCTTTTCGTCGGCGTTGATGAGGAGGATGCCGAACTCATCGCCCCCCAGACGACCTACCACGTCGGTGCGCCGCACCGATTGGCGCAGCACACGGGCCGTCTCCTGCAGCACCAGGTCGCCCACTGTGTGGCCGTAGGTGTCGTTGATGTCCTTAAAGTTGTCCATGTCCAGCCAGAGGAAGGCGTCCCGGCCACCGTAGCGGGCCACGCGGTCTATCTCCCTTTCCAGCTCCTCTAGGAGGCGGCGGCGGTTGAAGAGGCCTGTGAGAGGATCGTGGTCGGCCATATACGTCAGCCGCTCTTCCCAGTGCTTCCTCTCTCTCATGTCTCGCGCTATGGATACAGCGATGCCCTCCATCTCGCCGCCGTGGAGGAGGGTGCTGTGGATCTCCACAGGGAGGCGACGCCCGTCCCTGGTCACCAGCTCCACCTCGTAGCGGGTGACCTGCGCCTCCCCTCGCTCTTTGCGGCGTCGCATCTCCTGAGCCAAGGCGTCGTGCTCCGGAGCGATGATGCTAGCGATGGACATGCCCACCAGCTCCTGGCGCGAATAGCCCGTCATGCGCTCAAAGGCCTCATTGGCCCAGATGATGCGCCTTTCCTTGTTCACCAGGTATACGCCGTCCGTCAAGGAGTTGAGGAGGCTTTCCAGGAACTGTTGTTGCTCACGGAGGCGTTGTTCCTGCTGGCGCCTCTCCCGCAGGTCGAGGAAGCTGGCCACAAGGGCCGTGGGCCGGCTGCCGTGGCGCACGGGGCGTATAGTCACCTCCGCGGGTATGAGGGCGCCCTCCATCGTCTGCAGCTCCACCTCGGCGCAGACCATCTCCTCTCCTTCGCCCAGGCAGCGAAAGACGGCCTCCCGCAGGTGGCCCCCTTGGCCGGGGGCCAGGAGGGACTCTATGGCCTCCCCCTCCAGCTGCTGGCGTTGGCGTCCCGTGAGGGACTCCATGGCCCTATTGGCCCACGTGACCGTCAGCCCTAGGTCCAGGACGACGATCCCCTCCCGCAGCGTCTGCAGGATGGTCTCCCTCTCCTCCTTGTCAGCGGCTAAGGCCTTCTCCAGCTCCTTATGGGCGGTGATGTCCCGCAGCAGGACGAGGCCGCGGAGGTCGCCCTCAGGGGTTAAAAAGCGGCCCCCCACGCCATCCAGCCAGATCCACTGCCCGCGGAGGTGCCACCACCTGAAGGATACCCTGCCCCACCGGCCCTCCATGGCCGCCAACACCCTCGGCAGGTCCTCAGGATGGAGTAATCTGGTAACAGGCTGACCCAATAAGAGCTGGCGGGGGGCACCCAGCGGACCGAAGAAGGCCTCGCTGAGCCAGACGACACGCCCCTTACCGTCCAGCTCGCACACCAGGTGGTGAGGGTTCTGGAGGATGACGTCCAGTCGCGCCCTGGCCCCCTGGAGCTGCCTTGCCATGCTCAGCATAAGGGCGGCCAGAGCCATAGTTTCCTGATGGGCCCTGCGGAAGGGTAGGCGGCGATAGGCCAACACCAGACCCCAAGGCCCCTCCTCGGCCCACACGGGGGCCGCTAGCCCCACCTTGGCCCCCAGATCCGCCGTCCACTGGGGAGGGGAGGTGGCTGCTGGATGGCGGAGGCCCGTCAGGGTGGCCAGAGAAGGGTCCTCAGGGCAGTGGTGGGGATAGGGGAGGCCGTAGCCCGCAAGCCGACGCCAGGCCCCCTGCCGCCTCTCCAGCACCTCCACCCAGGGGGCGTGGAGGTGGCGGGCCAGCCAGCTGCACAGGTGCAGGGCCACCTCGAGGAAGGAGGCATGCGTCGCCTCCTGGAGAAAGCGCCGCACCGTCTTGGCCCCTACCATCTCCCCGATTATTGGGACGGCTCATAAGGGGGTTTCGTTAACAGGAGTGCCCTTGTTGTGGCCAACACTGGCCAGTGCTATAATCGCCACCGATAAGAGGGGAGATAGCCCATATGAGCGCGCTTTCCATCGAGGGCCAGATGCGCACTTACGAGCTGGTGATGGTCATGCCCCCCACTCTGGACGACCAGCAGGTGGCGGCGGTGGTGGACCAGGTGCGCAACTTCGTCCTGGAAAGGCAGGGAGAGGTGATAAAGGTGGACCACTGGGGCCGGCGTCGCCTCGCCTATCCTATAGACCGTCACCGCGAGGGCATATACGTACTGGCCCAGTTTCGTCTATCCCCTACTTACGTCAGCCAGCTCGAGAGGCGCCTGGACATCTCTGAGGAGGTCATGCGCCACCTGCTAGTGCGGATGCTCGAGGACGAGGAATGAGGGGGGAGATGGGTAATAGTGGCGGGGCTTAACAAGATCATGATCATCGGCAACGTGGGCACCGACCCCGAGATGCGCTATACGGCCACCGGCAACGCCATGACCACCTTCCGGGTGGCCACCACTCACACCTATACCACTCCTGAGGGCGAGCGCCGGGACGAGACGGAGTGGTTCTCAGTCATCACCTGGGGGCGCCAGGCGGAACAGTGCAACCTTTATCTGCAAAAGGGGCGGCGGGTCTATGTGGAGGGTAGACTGCGCAGCCGCTCCTGGGACGGGGCCGACGGCCAGCGCCGCTTCCGCCTGGAGATCCTGGCCGACCGTGTCCTCTTCCTGGACCGCCCCACTGCCGTGCCCTTAGAGGCCCAGGAGGCGGAAGCCCCCCTGGAGCCTGACCTGCCCTTCGAGGAGGAGTGAGCATGACGGAGGAGGAGTTGAGGCTGGAGGCCCAGGAGGCCTCAGCGGAGGAGGCGCGCCGGAAAAGGCGCTTCGCCAAAGGCCGCAAGGTCTGCCCTCTATGCGCCGAGCAGGTGAAAGTTATCGATTACAAGAACGTCTCCTTCCTCCGCCGCTTCATGACTGACCGTGGGCGCATCGAGTCGCGGCGCAGGCTCAACACCTGCGCTAAGCATCAGCGGGCCCTGGCGCGGGCTATCAAGAGGGCCCGGCACCTGGCCCTGCTGCCCTTCACCCATGAGCACATCCGGGAGATGGGGTGGCCAGGCCCCACCCCCGTGGGGTAAGCTTCGCCACCGCCGCATCGGCTGTCGTGCCTAGGAGAAGAAGGTTGTCACGCGTGCCCACCCCGCCCCAGGGGATGGGCAGGACGCGACGGGAAGCCCAGAGCCTCCGTCTCCTGGCTGGCCTGGCCCTCTTAGGGGCCATGGTAGCTGCCAGCGTATCCCTGGTGGCCCTGGGCGTTACGCGCAACTACTTGCAGGAGCGGGGACGTCCCCATAGCCTGGCCCTGCAGGTGGAGGAGGTGTCCTATCCGCTGCGCTACGTGGCCAATCGCCTCCGCCTCTATGTAGAGCAGGTGGGCGGGGTGGGCAGCACCCTGGCCAAGCCCCAATCAGCCCTCGCCGCCGTCATAGACACCATCGTCGAGGAGGAGGTGCTACGTCGGTTCGCGCAGGAGCTGGGGGTGGAGGCGAGCGCGCAGGAGGTGGAGGAGGCCATCCGTGCCCGCCTGGGGCTCACAGAGCCCGTGGCCGAGGGCGAGCAGGACCCCTTCCCGAGCATCTACCAGCGGGAGCTGGCCCGCACTGGCCTCACCGATTCCCAATATCGGGCCATGGTGGAAGCCCAGCTCCTCCGCAACAAGGCCCAAGGCCACTTCTATGACCAGGCTCCCTCCACTGCTGAAAGCGTTCGCTTCCGCCGCATCGTCCTGAGGGGTCCAGCCGACCCCGTGCTGGCCCGCCTGCAGGCTGGAGAGGACTTCGCCCAACTGGCCAAGCAGCTCTCCCTAGACCAGCTCACCCGCGCCGAGGGCGGCGAAGTGGGCTGGATACCCCGTGGCGTCCTGGACCCCGCCCTGGAGGAGGTCCTCTTCGCCCTACAGGTAGGGGAGATAGGAAGTTACGTCGACTCCCAGACGGGCTTCACTTACATCCTGCAGGTGGAGGAGAGGGACCCCTCCCATCCCTTGGGGCCTCCGGAGCGCCAGTCCCTGGCAGGAAAGGCCCTGCGGAGTTGGCTGGACGAGAAGCGCTCTGCCCTCAACATCGTCAACAAGGTGGACCCCGTCCTGGGCGACCCGAAGAAGGTAGGGTGGATCCTCAAGGAGGTCTACGGCTGACATGGGGGAGCCCATAAACGTGGCCCTCCTGGGCCTGGGGGTGGTGGGCAGCGGGGTGGCCCGCGCCCTCCTGGCCAAGGGCGAGGCGTATGCCCGCAGGCTGGGGCGCCCCCTGCGCCTGTACAGGGTCCTGGTGCGGGACCCTCGCCGGCCGCGGGCTGTGGACCTGGCCCCTTCCCTCCTCACCACCGAGGCCTCCCACATCCTGGAAGACCCCCAGGTGCACATCGTGGTGGAGGTGATGGGCGGGGAGGAGCCGGCCCACACCTACATCCGCAAGGCCTTGGCCCGTGGCCGCTACGTGGTCACCGCCAACAAGGAGGTGATGGCCAAGCACGGCCCCGCCCTCATATCCTTGGCCCACCAGCAGGGGGTGGACATCCTCTTCGAGGCCAGCGTGGGGGGAGGCATCCCCATCATAAACCCCTTGCGACGCGACCTGGCCGCCAACCAGATCAGGGCCCTGCGGGCCATCATCAACGGCACCACCAACTACATCCTCACCCGCATGGCCAGGGAAGGCCTGGCCTTCCAGGACGCCCTGGCCCAGGCCCAGGAGCTGGGCTACGCCGAGCCCGACCCCACTAACGACGTCGCCGGCCACGACGCCGCCTTCAAGCTCTCCATCCTGGCTAGCCTGGCCTTTAACACCCACGTCCCTCCCGAGGCCGTCTACAGGGAGGGCATCACCGCCCTCACCCCGCGTGACTTCAGATATGCCCAGGAGCTAGGCTATGCCATCAAGCTGTTGGCCATCGCTCGCCATCATGGGGACGATGGGCTGGAGGCCCGCGTCCACCCCGTCCTTATTCCTCTGGAGGCCCCCTTGGCCAAGGTGGAGGGGGTCCTAAACGCCATAGAGGTAGAGGGCGACCTAGTGGGGAGGGTGACCTTCCAGGGCCCCGGGGCCGGAGCGTTGGCCACCGCCAGCGCCGTCCTGGCCGACGTCCTGGACGCCGCCCAGGCCCTCATCCACGGCCGCCCCCCTTCCCCCTGGCCGCCACCTTCTCCTGTGCCGCTGCGGCCCATGGAGCAGCTGACCCGCCGCTACTACATCCGCATGGAGGTGGCCGACCGCCCAGGGGTCCTGGCCCAGATCGCCCGTTGCTTCGGCGAGCATCAGGTGAGCATCGCCTCTGTCATACAGAAGGAGACCAACGAGGAGGCCCAGACGGCGGAGATCGTCATCATGACCCATACTGCCCAGGAGGCGGCCGTCCGTGCTACCATCGCCGATGTGGAGCACCTGCCAGTGGTGGAGCAGGTGGGCACCTTCCTGCGGGTGGAGGACTGAGCATATGGCCGATGAGCAGCTCCCCCTCTCCTCTCGCCATCACCTCGTTAAGGCCTGGGAGCGCGTAGGCAGCCTGGAGTCGGCCCTGGACCACTTGCAAGATCGCTTGGGCCAAATGGAGCTGACCATGGCCCACCTCCTCAGGTTGCGGGACGACGTAGCCCAACTCCAGTCTGCCCTCCCCCACCTCCAGGAACAGCACGCTGAGGCCCTCCGTCTGGCTGAAGAGCTGACGCGACAGCGTCGCGCCGACTTCAGCCAGCTCCACCAGGGCCTGGCTGAGTTGGAGCGCCAGACCCAAGGGCTAGAGGTCAGGATGCGCCATCTGGAGGACCGCCTTCAGTTGCAAGATGCTCACCTGCAGGAGGCCCGCGAGAGCGTATCCCACCTGGGGGAGGAGGTGGCCCACCTCAGGGACCAGATGGAGGACCTCAGGCGCCACCTGCAACAGCAGGCCCGCATAGCCGGTGGGTTGGCCGAGCAAGTGCACAAGGTGGCCTCCTCCCTAGAGGCCCTGGAGGGACTACGCGAAGCGACGCGTAAGGCCGTATCCCAACACGACCAGCTGGCCCAGCGAATGGCCTCCCTAGAGGGCTCCATAGGCCAGGTGACGCTGGATATGCAAGAGCTGGCCCGCCACCTGACGGTCGCCATGGAACGGGCCCAGGAGGCCCTGAACCGTCTTGCCATCTTCCAAAGGGAAGTGGATGAGATAGCCCGCCAGCTGCAGCAACGCATGGAGGGCCTCTTGCAGCTTTTGCATCGCCAGAAGCGGCGCCAGATGGACATAGTGGCCCAGGAGGTCAAGGAGCTGAGCGGTGACTTGGACAAGACCCCTTGAGAGCCATGTGGGGGTGCTACAGCGGTACCGGGCCTTCCTCCCGGTCACCGAACGCACCCCCATCATCACCCTAGGGGAGGGGGATACCCCTCTTGTGCCCTCGCGGCGCATCGGGCCGAGGGTGGGCTGTCCCCAACTCTTCTTCAAGCTGGAGCTATGTAACCCCACTGGCTCCTTTAAGGACCGGGGGATGGTGGTGGCGGTGGCCAAGGCAGTGGAGGAAGGGAAACAGGCGGTGCTGTGTGCCTCCACCGGCAACACGGCGGCCTCCGCCGCTGCCTATGCTGCCCACTGCGGCCTGGCGGCCTATGTCCTCATCCCGGCAGGCCTAGTAGCCAGGGGGAAGCTGGCCCAGGCCATCGCCCACGGGGCCACCATCGTAGCCGTGGAGGGCAACTTCGACGACGCCCTCAAGTTGGCCCGGGAGCTTTGCCACCGCCACCAGGTGGCCCTAGTGAACTCCATCAACCCCCACCGCCTGGAGGGGCAGAAGACGGCGGCCTTCGAGATAGTAGACGCCCTGGGGGAGGCGCCGGACATGCTGTTCATCCCCGTGGGGAACGCCGGCAACATAAGCGCCTACTGGCAGGGGTTCGTGGAGTACCATCGTGCCGGCCACAGCCGCCGCCTGCCCCGCATGATGGGCTTCCAGGCAGAGGGGGCGGCGCCCATCGTGCGGGGCGAGCCCGTGCCCAACCCCCAGACGGTGGCCACGGCCATCCGGGTGGGCAACCCCGCCTCCTGGCACCTGGCCATCAAGGCCCGTGACGAGTCGGGCGGTGCCATCGAGGCCGTCAGCGATGATGAGATCCTGGAGGCCTATCGCCTACTGGCCCAAGAGGAGGGCATCTTCGCCGAACCCTCATCGGCTGCAGCCTTGGCCGGGCTCCTGAAGGTGGCCAGAAGGCAAGACCTGCGTCACCAGGTAGTGGTATGTGTCATCACCGGCAGCGGCCTCAAGGACCCGGAGGCAGCTGAGACCATCCCCACCCGCGTCTTGGAGGTGCCGCCACGGGTGGAGGCCCTGGAGGAGGCCCTCCGCCTGCCCTAGCTCAGGGCATGGGCGATACAATCAGATGTGAGGAGGGATGGATTGACGACACAGCGCACCGAGGCCGCAGACCTGCAACGCATCCAACAGGCGGTGCGCCAAATCATCGAGGCCATCGGCGAGGACCCCTACAGGCCCGGGCTTGCTGAGACGCCCCGGCGCGTCGCCGAGCTTTACGCCGAGATGTTCTCCGGCCTTTGGGAGGACCCCACCTCCGTCCTCTCTCCTACCTTTCCCGCCACCCACGAGGAGATGGTAATATTGCGCGATATCCCCTTCTATTCCCTGTGCGAACACCACTTCCTGCCCTTCTTCGGGCGGGCCCACGTGGGCTATGTGCCCAGGGGTGAGGTGGTGGGGGCCAGCAAGATAGCCCGCCTGGTGGACATCCTGGCCCGGCGGCCCCAGCTCCAGGAGCGTCTCACCAGCCAGGTGGCCGATGCCCTCATGGATGGGCTCCGTCCCTACGGCGTGGCGGTGGTGGTGGAGGCGGAGCATCTGTGCATGACCATGCGAGGCATAAAGAAGCCCGGCACCCTCCTGGTGACCTCCGCCGTCCGGGGCGTGTTCCGCCGGCGCGGCATCACCCGCACCGAGTTCCTCTCCCTGCTGAGGGGTGGGCAGCCATGAGAAGTGTAGAGGTGTCGGAGACACTGGATGAGATGGCCTCCCTCTGGTGGGACATCTGGCGTCGTCTCCCCAGGCCTTACATCTTCTATTCGCCCCTCTTCCTACAGGCGTGGCAGGAGGAGCTAGCTCCCCATGTCCACCCCATGCTGTTGGTGGCCAGGAAGGAAGGCCAGGTGGTAGGCATCGCCCCCCTGATGGTTCGGGACGAGGAGCTCTCCCTGGCCGGCGACCCCCAGGTGTGCGATTACATGGACGTGGTGCTGGCCCCAGGTGCCGAGGAGGAGGCCCTCTCCCAGATATTGGACGGGGCCCTGCAGATGCCCTGGCGACGCCTGGTCCTTTGGGGCCTCCACCCCCACTCGGCCACCAGGGGCATCATCCCTCCCCTGGCCAGCGCCAGGGAGCTGCGGGTGCAGGAAGAGGTGGAGGCCGTCTGCCCCCAGATGCCCCTCCCCTCCTCTTGGCATGAGTACCTGAGGGAGCTCCCCTCCAAGGAGAGGCACGAGCTGGAGAGGAAGCTAAGGCGTCTGCAGCGGGTGGCCGAGCCGGAGATGGAGTCCCTCTCCTCTCCGGAGGCCATAGGGGCCGCCCTGGACGAGTTCCTCCTGCTGCATCGCGCCAGCCGCCCCGATAAGGCCCTGTTCATGACGGAGGCCATGGCCCGGTTCTTCCGCCGCTTGGTGAGCACCCCCGAGGCCATGGCCCGCCTCTACTTCTTGCGCCTGGGGCGGGAACGGGTGGCATCCGTCCTCTGCTTCGCCGCTGGCCAAAGCCTTTTGGTCTATAACAGCGGCTACAACCCGGACTACTCCCACCTGGCTGTGGGGCTCCTCTCCAAAGCCCTGTTGGTGGCCCAGGCCATAGCCGAGGGGTTCCGATATCTGGACTTCTTGCGGGGGGATGAGCCCTACAAGCACGCCCTAGGGGCCAAGGACTGGCCCGTCTACAGACTGGTGCTGGAGAGGCCTTGAGGATGTGCCGTATCGCCGTCCTTTCCGTCCACAGCTCCCCCTTGGCCCTGCCGGGGACGCGGGACAGCGGGGGGATGAATGTCTACGTACGGGAGCTGGCCTGTCGCCTCGGGCAGCGAGGCCACCAGGTGGACATCTTCACTCGCACCAGCGGCCCAGCAAAGGTGGAGGAAGTGGATAGGCAGGTGCGCCTGGTGCACGTGCCGGCTGGCCCTCCCGGGACCGACAAGGAGGGCCTTTACCAGTATCTTCCCGAGCTGGCCCGCAAGATCGGGGCCTATGCCGAGGCCCAAGGCAACCCATATGACCTCGTCCACAGCCACTACTGGCTCTCGGGCTGGGTGGGGCAGATGTTGAAGGCCCGCTGGCGCGTCCCTCACCTCATCATGTTCCACACACTGGCGGAGGCCAAGGTGGCTGCTGGCGGCCGCGAGCCCCCCCACCGGCTACAGGCGGAACGCCGCATCGCTCAGGAGGCCGACCGCATCGTGTGCGCTAGCCACCACGAGGCAGAGATCCTGGCCCGCCTCTACCATGTGCCTCGGGAGCGCATGGTGGTCATCCCCTGTGGGGTGGACACGGACCTCTTCCGACCCCTGGCCCAAGAGATGGCCCGCCGCCTGCTGGGCCTGCCCCAAGGGAGGCCCATCCTCCTCTTCGTGGGGAGGTTGGAGCCCCTAAAGGGCCTAGATGCCCTCATGCGGGCCGTAGCCCTCCTCCCCCCCTCCGTCCTGCTGCTGGTGGTGGGCGGGGAGGAGGACCACGCAGGCCGCCGCTCCCTTAGGGATTTGGCCCGCTCCCTGGGGGTGGAGGAGCGGGTGCGCTTTCAGCCCGCCGTCCCCCACCCCACCTTGCCCCTCTGGTACAACGCCGCCGATATCTGCATCATCCCGTCCCTTTACGAGACCTTCGGCATGGTGGCTTTGGAGGCCATGGCCTGCGGCCTGCCCGTGGTGGCTACCAAGGTGGGGGGGCTGCAGGAGACGATAGTGGACGGGGTCAGCGGAGTCCTCTTCTGGCCGCCGCGGGCAGACGTGCTGGCCCACCGCTTGACCGAGCTATTGGCCGATGAGCAGCTGCGGCGGCGTCTGGGCCAGGAGGCTAGGCGTCGCGCCCAGGCCTACGCCTGGGAGAAGGTGGCTACCCAAGTGGAGGCCCTTTACAGGCAGCTCCTGGGGCCACGTCGCCTCGTGGCCTGTCACGGCCCCTGAGGAGATGACTCGCCCCAAGCCCTCCCCCGTGCGCCGACGTTACCGGTGTCAGGACGGCTATATCGTCATCGCCCTAGAGAATGCCGAGCAATGGCGGGCCCTGGCCAAGGCCATGGGCCGGCCCGAGCTCTCATACCCGGGCTCCTGGGAGGTGGCCGCCTCCGCTCCCCCCCGCGGGCGTCTAGGGCGCCTACTGGAGGGCCTCTTCGCCCAGGACTCGGCAGAGGTGTGGCGAAAGCGTCTGCAGGCCAAAGGCATACCGTGTCGCTAAAGGGGGAGGGCCCGCAAGCGCTCCATGAGGGCGGGGGCCCGCCCCAAAACATAGCCCATGGCGGCCAGCGTGACCAACGTGGCCGCCACCAGCACATAACGGGCCCCCACGAGATCGGCCATGCCACCCAGGGCTAGAGCTGGCAAAAGGGATACGGCATCGGCCACAGCGCTCTGGGTGGCAAAGACGCGGGCCTGGGCCTCCAGCGGTGCCTCCCGGTTTAGGATGGTCCGGCAGGCCACCAGCACCATGGTGCCCGCCAGCCCCACGGGCGCCGCCAGCAGGATGGTGAGGGTGATAACGGAGGAGACCCCAAGCTTCCTCTCCACAAAACCGATGCCCAGGTCCAGGTTCTCCACGATGATGCCCCTTAGCTGGACCACTAGCCCCAGAGCCAAAAGGGCCGCCACCAGCAAGCCAAACCCCACTACCACGGCCCTCTCTATCCTGATAAGGCGCCCCAGCATGGGCGTGAGGAGAAGGCCCAGCCCCGCCCCCACCGCCGCCGGCGCCATGACGAATACCACATTCTCAGTGGCAATGCCTAAGACCTCCTTGACATAGTGGGGAGCCAGCACTACCACCACCTTGAGGAGGGTCATGGCCCCCGTCATATATATCATGGCCAGGAAGGCAGCACGGCTCCTGCCCAGCACCCGCCAACCCAGGAGGAGGGCCTGCCACAGGCCTGGCCCCTCCTCCCCCACCATCTCCCTCCGCCCCAGGGGCCCCAGGCGAGCCGCCACCACTGCCACCCAGGCATAGAGGAGCATCACCACTGCCATCACCGCCCGTTCCTTAAGCAGCTTAAAAAGGAGGGGGGCCACCATCACCGCCCCCACCACCTGCCCCACGACAGCCGCCATGACGAACAGGGCATTGGCCCGCGCCAGCCACGATGGCTCCACTACCCGCGGCAGGCCCGCTGACTCGGCCGGCCCCACCAACTGCCCCACCAGGGCGAAGAGGAACGCCAGCAGGAAGATGGTGGGAAGATCACCTGTGTTGGGGATCATAAGGGCCACGATGACCGCCCTGGCCACCGCCCCTCCCACCAGCGACCACCGCAGGGGCAAAGCATCGGCCAGGGCCCCGCCCAAGACCCCGAACACGATGGAGGGACCGGTAAGGGTCACCACCATTAGGGCGGTGAAGAAACTGGAGCCCGTCCTCTCTACCACCACCAGGAGAAGGGTGTAGAGGAGGGCGTTTTGCGCCACTTGCCCCACAGCCCGCGCCTGTAAGAGGCGCATGAGAGGCAGATGGGACAGGATGACCGCCCAATCGCGACGCCAGGCCCTAAGCACGTCACCTCAAGCGACCCGGACCCTCAGGTCGAGAAGGGCCATGGCTAGGGCCCACGGCGGCAACGAGGCCCAAAACCCCACCTTGAGCCACTCCCAGATGTGTACCCTCCCCCCTCGCTTCTCCCACAGCCCCACGGCCACCACGTTGGCCGTGCTGCCGATGACCGTCAGATTGCCCAATATGGTGGCCCCCAGCAACAGCCCCCACCACAGGGGCCGGGGGTCCACCCCTACCGATTCCAGGTCCTTCACTACCGGGATGAAGGTGGCCACCGCCAGCACGTTGTCCATGACGGAGCTTATAGCCCCGGCGGCTATGGAGACCAGGAACAAGAGGGCTGTGGGATCCTCCCGCGACCACTCCCTGATGCGCTCCGTCACCACGTCTACCGCCCCCGTGGCCTCCAGGGTGCCCACCGATGCGAACAGCAGGAGGAAGAAGGTGAGGGTCCACCACTCCACCCGCCGCTCCACTAACTCCCGAGCCTGCGGGCCCGCCAACAAAACACACACACCCCCAGCCACCAGGGCGATGGCTATCAGAAGGGTGTTCTTCTCCAGGCCTAACAGGTGCTCAAGAGGGGAGTGCACCACCAAAAGCCCCATGGTGGTGACCAACACCGCCCAAGGCACCCGCATCTCCGGGGCCCAAAGGTCAGGCGGGTCGGAGGCCGCCGCCGGCACCCGCCTCATGGCCTGCCTCATCTCCGCCAAGGGCTGGCGTAGAAGCCACATCATGAGCCCCACCACCAGCGCCAGGGCCACCAACGCCAGGGGCGATGCCCAGGCCAAGAAGTCGATGAACCCCAGGCCAGACCGCAGGGCGATCATCACCCCCACGGGGTTGCCCACCACCGTGGCTGCGCTGCCGATATTGGTGGCGAACACCAGGGCCATGATGAAGGGCCAGGGCCGCACCTCCAGCCGATCGGTGATGCGGAACAGGGCAGCCAACATGAAGATGATGGACGCCACCTCCCCTACCAAGGCGGCGGCAAGGAAGGCCGCCCCCATCAGGATGGCCAATAGGAGGCGAGGCCGCGGCCCCACCCAGTCCTCCAACAGGGCGATGATGCGGTCAAAGAACCTCCTCTCCTCCAGGAACCCCACCAACAGCATCATGCCGATGAGGAAGACGATGACGTCCAGTCCTGCCGATTCGATGAACCCCTCGATGGTCAACAGATCGGCGGCCAGGAGAACCCCTACCCCGATGAACACAAAGAGGAGCCTTCGCTCCCAGTAGAGGAGGGAGCCGACGATGGCCGCCCCAAACACCCCCAGAGAGATGAGCTGGTCGCCCCGCATCCCCAGCCCGAAGCCGGCCAACAGCCATAGGCCGAGGAGGAGAGGGTACCATGCCCAGCGGGCGCGCCATAAGGAGAGCATGCGCAACTCCCTAATATAGGGTATCCTCCCCTCCCTGTGAACCGCCCCCTTGCCCTCCTCGCCGCCACCGTGTAAACCATAAGCGGTGATGAGGTTCATCTCCATTGCCCCACTGTTGGCCTTTCTTGTGGCCTTATCCGCTTGCCAGGCCCAGGGGAACACCCAACCAACTCCTGCCCAGGGCCCGATGAGCCGTGACCAGGTGGCCAGCACGTTCCTCTCCCTCTGGCAGGAGGGCCAATATGAGGCCATGTACGACCTTCTGGGGCAAGAGGCCCAGAGTCGCATCTCCCGCCAGGACTTCGTGGCCCTCCACCAGCAGCTGGTGGAAGAGGCCACCGCCTCGTCCGTCACCTTACAGCTGGGGAAATGGGATGGGGCCGCATATGCCTTCCGCCTCGTCCTCCACACCGTCTTCTTTGGCGACGTCGCCCTGGAGGGGCTGCTTCCCATGGTGGAGGAACACGGCCCTTCGGCCGGGTGGCGGGTGGCCTGGACGCCCTCTGTGCTAGCCCCCGAGCTGGCATATGGGGATAGGATCACCCTGTTCATCAAGGATGCCCGCCGTGGCACTATCTACGACCGCCGCGGCCGTCCCTTGGCCATGGACGCTGAGGTGCCTGTGGTGGGCATCGTTCCCAGCATGGTGCGGGATAGGGAGGCCACCGCCACCGTCCTGGCCGCCGCATTGGGCATAGCCGCCCAGGAGGTGCGCCGGCGCATGGACGCCAACGTGCCCGAGTACTATTTCGTCCCCATCGCCTACTTGCCCTATGACACCAGGGAGGAGGCGCTAGAGCCCCTATACCGCCTCATCGACCTAGGGGTGGTGGTGCACAAGGAAACCCGCCGCGTCTACCCCTATGGCAATTCGGCAGCCCATGTCCTGGGCCATCTGCGGGAGGTGACTGCCGAGGAGCTGGCCGAGCTGCGCGGGCAGGGGTACCGACCAGGGGACCTGGTGGGGGCGGCGGGCATCGAGGGGGGCTTCCAAAAGGAGCTGGCCGGCCAGAAGGGCGGCACCCTGGCCATCGTCACCCCTGAGGGTTGGGTGAAAAGGGTGATAGCCCAAAGACCACCCCAACCCGGCCTGGACGTCCACTTGGCCTTGGACATCGATGTGCAGCGGCTGGCGGAGGCCGTCCTGGGGCGAGAGGCGGGGTCAGTCATCGTCATGGACCCCCGGGACAACTCGGTGTTGGCCCTGGCCTCCTATCCTCGCTTCGACCCCAACGCGTTTGTACGCGGCCTGACGCCGCAGGAGGCAGAGTCCCTCCTTTTCCATAGCGAAAAGCCCCTCATGAACCGGGCCATCATGGCCACCTACCCCACGGGATCCGTATTCAAGGTGGTGACTATGGCCGCCGGCCTGGAACGGGGAGGCTACACCGCCAGCTCCCGCCTGCCATGCCCGCCGGTGTGGTACGGCCTGGGGCCGGCGTACCCCAAGCGCAACTGGCAGAGCGTGGACCGGGGGCTCCTGACCCCCAGCGAGGGGCTCATGGCCTCCTGCAACCCCGTCTTCTATGAGATGGGCCTCACCCTCGACCACATTGACCCCCACATCCTGCCCGAGTTCGCCCGCGCCTTCGGCTTCGGATCCCCTACGGGCATTGGGCTGCCGGAGGCGGCGGGCCTGGTGCCCGACCCAGAATGGAAGGAAAAGGCGCTGGGCGAGCCATGGTACTCCGGCGATACCGTCAACATGAGCATTGGGCAGGGGTTCCTCCTGGCCACCCCCATTCAGATCGCCAACGCCTACTCGGCCATCGCCATGGGGGGGCTCCTGCGACGTCCCCTGTTGGTCACTAAGGTGAGCGACCCCCAAGGCCGGACCGTAAAGGAGTTCCGGGCGGAGGAGATAGGACGCCTCCCCGTCTCCCCCACCACCCTGGCCGCCATCCAAGAGGGGCTGCGGCTGGTGACCCAGAACCCTGGGGGCACCACCTATAGTGTCTTTGCTGGCACGGGGCTGGACGTGGTGGGGAAGTCAGGCCAGGCGGAGGACATGGCCTTCGGCTATGACCATGTCTTCTTCGTGGCCTATGGGCCCCGCACTCAGCCCGCCTACCTGGTCCTTTCTGCCCTAGAGCGGGGTACCTCCAGCGCCCGCCAGGCGGCGCCCATGGTGCGGGACGTGTTCTTGGGCCTCCTTAAGGGAACACCGGTCTCCGGACGCTAGCTATGGGCCCCCGCATGAGCCCGTCCCAGTTCCGACGCCTGGTGCTGCAGGCTGTAGCCTCCCTGCCGCCGCCGGTGAAGGCAGCCCTGGAGAACGTGGACATCGTGGTGCGGTGGCGGCCCACCCGCTGGGAGAGGCGGCAGGCGGGGGTGGCCCCTGGGGAGCCCCTCTTGGGCCTCTACCTGGGCGTCCCCCGCCATCGCCGTGGCGCCGAATACACCTTGGCCCTCCCCGACCGCATCGTCATCTATCAGGAGCCCCACGAGCGGCTGGCCCATACTAGGGAGGAGCTGGTGCAACAGCTGCGCACCACCATCCTGCACGAGGTGGGCCACTACCTGGGCCTGGACGAGGAGCACCTCTCGGAGTTGGGGCTGGATTAGCTCAGGGGATAGTTCGGCTAAGCCAAAGGATGCGGGCGCTCTCCTCCAGTACGCTAGTGTAGAGAAGGGCCTGCCACAAGTCGTGACCGCGGGCGTAGGAACCGTGGCCCCACCAAAGGGCAATAGGCGCTGATGCTAGGGCGGAGGCCAGGGCCTCCGCTCCTGCTACCACCGGCACGGCCTCCCCCAGATGGTGCCTGCCTTCCAGGTCCTGAGGAGTCAGGGGCACATCCCTTAGGGACAGGGCCACAGCGTGGACGGGGTGGGCGTGCACTATGGCCCAGGCATCGGCGGCGGCGTAGATGGCCTCATGGAGGTGGGTGTCCATGGAGGGCTCACCCGTCGCCTCTTGCCCCCGCACCACCACCAAATCATCCTCTCCTAGGCGGCCCAGCATGGCCCCATGCCTGGTGATGACCAAGGTGCCATCGGGGAGACGCACGCTCATATTGCCACCGTGGGAGGAGACGAGCCCCGCCTCCCATAGGAGGCGACCTACCTCCCGGAACTCGCGCACCAGCTCAGCGGGGACCCCCATGACGCCCGGGAAGGGAAGCTGCCGGCCCCATCTATAATAACGCAAGGCGAGGGCCATCACCCCACCACCCTCAGGACCAGCTGGGCGATGACCGCCCCCAGAACGACGAAGATGAGCCCATTGACCCGCGTCTTCACCTCCCGCACGTCCTCCTCCAGGCGTTGTAGGCGGGCCTCCAAGGGGAGGGCCCCATAGGCCCGCCGTCTCCTGTGGCCCAGCGCCCTTATGGCCTCCTCAAGCCTGCCCACCTTGCGGCCCCTCCAGCAGCTCCCCCATGCTCTCTATAAGGTTGGCCAGGTTGTCGGCCAGGTCGCGACGGGCCTTGGGCGAGAGCTTGTATCGGGCAGCCACCGCCTTCACCAGCATGTCCACCCCCTTGGCGATGAGGGCTAGGTCCTGGGGGTGTTCCTGTAGGGCCCGCTTCAGCCGCACCCGCAGGACGGCGATCTCCTCGTCCAGGCCCTCCACCTCCTGGGCACGAGCCAGCTCCAGCCTTTCGGCCTCGGTGAGGGCCTCGGCATAGAAGCTGCGTAGGCGGTTGCGTCCTCGCCTCCTCACCCTTCGTCCTCCTCTTCCCCCAGCAAGGCGAGCATGGCCGCTAGGGACTCCGGGGGGAGGCGGGAGGCCACCTCCACCACCCCCAGGGCCAGGCATAGGGCCACCACGTCCCATCTGCCCGTCTCCACTGCCACCGTCATCAACGAGGCCATGGCTTATTCACCTCCCAAGCTCACGGTGCGCCGCAGGATGAGGAGGGAGATGGCGACCATGCCTACCAGGGCCAGCCCACGCACCCAGCCCCAGAGGGGGCCACCCTGGCCCCACCCATGCCCACCCGCCGTCAGAAGAAGGACGCTCTCGGCCAGCGGGCCCAGGCACACTAGGAGGAGGGCACCTGCCGCCACCCGATAAGGTGGTCGCCTCCTCTCACCCAGGAGGTAGAGGAGGAAGTATAGGCTGTTGAAGGCGGCCGAGAGGCCGATGACCGTCTCCAGGGCTGCTGGCCAGGGCGCCATCTCCCCCACCTGCCGCCCATCCTAGGCAGTGGGGTCCCCTATTACCAATAGAGCCCTGGCACTAGCCCTCGGGGCCCAAGTGTCGGCCCCCTAGAACGTGCATGTGCAGGTGGTATATGAGCTGCCCCCCGTGCTCCCGCACGTTGATGGCCAGCCGGTAGCCCTTCTCGGCGATCCCTTCCTGCTGAGCCACCTTCTTGGCCACCATGAACATGCGCGCCAGCAGGGGGCCGTGCTCCTCCCCTATCTCTTGGGCGCTGGGGATGTGCTCCTTGGGGATGACCATGAAGTGCACAGGCGCCCGGGGATGGATATCGCGGATGGCGAACACCAGGTCGTCCTCGTAAAGCTTCTGGGTGGGCACCTCGCCCCTGACCATCCTGCAGAAGAGGCATTCCTGGGTCATGGCCACCACCCCCGACCTTCGCTAGCCGCGCCAACAAAAGGGGGGCCGGCCATCTGCCGGCCCCCGCCCTAGTTATATCTCCAGCTTCTGGGCCACCAGCTCGCGGTGGTAGTCGGCGTCACCCCACATGAGCTCCATCCACTTCTGGCGGCGGAAGTAGAGCTGGATCTTGTAGTCCTTGGTGAAGCCGATGCCGCCGTGGATCTGTTGGCCGTGAGCCACCACCCGCCGTGAGGCCTCGCTGCACCAGGCCTTGGCCATAGAGACCATGAGCTCGGCATCGGGCTCGTTCTCCTGCAGGCACCATGCCGCCTTATAGGTGATGAAGCGGCAGCCGTCTACATCGATGATGGCGTCGGCTAGCTTGTGCTGGATGGCCTGGAAGGAGCCGATAGGGCGTCCGAACTGCACCCGCTCCTTGGCGTAGTTGAGGGTGATGTCGAAGTCCTGCTGAGCCAGCCCCACCAGGTAAGCGCAGGCGGCTACCGCCGCCAGGAGCTGGGTACGGTGGACCACTGGCCACCCATTGCCCTCCTCCCCCAGCAGGTTCTCCTGCGGCACCCGCACGTTCTCGAAGGTCACCTCGCACTGCTTATCGGAGGCGATGGTACGTAGGAGCTCGAACTTGATGCCCGGGCTCCTGGAGTCCACCAAGAAGAGGGATATGCCCTCCTCTGGGCTCGAGCCCCTGCCGGTGCGCGCCACCACCACCATGTAATCGGTGACGTGGGCATCCTGCACGAACAGCTTGATGCCGTTGAGGACGTACTCCTGGCCCTCCCGCCGGGCCGTCAGCTCCACGCCTTCAGCGTCCCACCGGGCCGAGGGCTCCGTGAGGGCCATGGTCATGATGAGCTCACCACTGGCGATGCGGGGCAAAAACCTCTGCTTCTGCTCCTGGTTGCCGGCCAGCATGATGGGGTAGGCCCCCAGCACCACTGTGGGGATGAAGGGCCCCGGCACCAGGAAGCGGCCGAACTCCTCCAGGAGCACCGCCAGGTCGGTGATGCGCATGCCGGCGCCCCCATACTCCTCGGGGATGATGAGGCCCATCCACCCTTGCTCGGCCATCTTCCGCCACAGCTCGGGGGAGTAGCCCTTCTCGTCCTCCTCCATCTCCCGCACCAGCTGCTCGGGGCACTCCTTCTCCAGAAAGTCGCGGGCAAAGTTGCGGAGCATCTCCTGCTGCTCGTCCAAACCCAGGTCCATGACTCACCTCCACATGGCGTTTGCTTCCAACCCCTTCGAACCTCTATTATGCCCTCACTCACCCTCTGGGCAACCCGAGGCCACGGATGGCGATGAGGTTCCGCTGGATCTCCGATGTGCCCCCTCCCACCACCATGGCCGTCATCCATAGGTATTGCCGCTCGAAACGGCCCCGCAGGCGCGCCCACTTGGAACGGGGCCGTAGCTGACCGTAGAGCCCCAGCACCGAGATGCCCGTGCGGGCCAGGCGCAGGCCCGTCTCCGTGTTGTAAAGCTTGGCGATGGAGGCCTCGTATGTGGGCACTTGCCCTCGCACCTGCACCGAGACCACATGGTAGGAGAGGAGCCTACCCACCTCTATCTCCACCGCCATATCTGCCAGCTTGTAACGCACGCGGGGGTCGCGGCGAAGGTGGGCCTGCTCTGGCGGGGCCTCTCGCACATACTCCACCAACTGCTCCAGCAGAGCCCGGGAGGCCGCCGCCCCCCCGATGGACGACCGCTCGAAGTTGAGGGTGGTGGTGGCCATGTACCAGCCCCGGTTCTCCTCCCCCAAGAGACAGCGCGCCGGCACCCGCACGTCCTCAAAGAAGACCTGGTTGAAGCCGTGGTTGTCCATCATGTCGATGAGGGGTTGTATGCGGATGCCCGGCGTCCGCATGTCCAACAGGAAGTAGGAGATGCCCTTGTGCTTGGGGGCGTCGGGATCGGTGCGGGCCAGCAGGATCATCCAGTCGGCCCTGTGGGCGCCCGATGTCCAGATCTTCTGGCCGTTGATGACGTACTCGTCGCCGTCCCGCACCGCCCGCGTCTGCAGGTTGGCCAGGTCAGATCCGGCGTTGGGCTCCGAGAACCCCTGGCACCACATGACCTCCGCCCGGGCGATGCGGGGCAGGTGCTCCCGCTTCTGCTCCTCGGTGCCATAGACGATGATGGTGGGCCCCGCCCAGTCCGTCCCGATGGTGATGTAGCCCAGAGGCGCACGGTGGTAGGCCATCTCCTCCCGGAAGATGAGTTGCTGCCACAGGCTCAGCCCCAGCCCGCCATATTCCTTGGGCCAGTGGGGCACCACCCAGTTTTTCTTGGCCAGACGGCGGGCGAACTCCTTAGCGAACTCCCACCCCTGCTCCTCCTCCACCTGGGACTCCCAGTCGGAGGGCAAGTTTTCACGCAGCCAGGCCCGCACCTCCTGCCGCCAGGCTTCCTCCTCTGCACTCAGGCGAAAATCCATGCCACTACCCTCCGCCTGGGGTCAGCATATATGACCCGTACGTCAGGGGCAAGACCCCTTGCCCGCGGCGCCTCTATGAAGATAATACAGTTATCAAATGGCACTCCCGGGAGGTGGCCTTATGGCTGGCCCATTGGCAGGCATCAAGGTGGTAGAGCTAGGCTTCTGGGTGGCCGGGCCCTCGGCGGCAGCCATCCTGGCCGATTGGGGGGCGGAGGTCATCAAGATAGAGCCCCCCAACGGCGACCCCTTTAGGGGGCTGTTCGCCTCCGTCTTTGGCTCGCCCATCCCCATCAACCCTCCTTTCGAGCAGGATAACCGGGGCAAGCGCAGCATCGCCCTGGACCTGTCCAAGGAGGAGGGCCAGGGGATCGCCCGTCGCCTCGTGGCCGACGCCGACGTGTTCATCACCAACGTCCGGCCCCACGCCCTGAAGGCTGCTGGGCTCACTTACGAGGAGCTATCGGCCCTTAACCCCCGGCTGGTCTATTGCCATATCACGGGCTACGGCGCAGGCCACGATGAGGAGGAGCGGGCAGCCTATGACATCGGCGCCTTCTGGTCGCGGGGGGCGGTGGGGGCCATGCTCGCTCCCCCAGGTCATCCCCCGCCCCAGCAGCGTGGGGGCATGGGCGACCACATGGCCGGGCAGAGCGCTGCCGGGGCCATCGCCGCCGCCCTCTTCCACCGCCAGCGCACCGGCCAAGGGCAGAAGGTGGAGGTCTCCCTGGTGAGGGTGGGGGCCTATATGATGAGTTGGGACATCACCCTCGCCCTTCGCCTCGGTGTCCCTGTCATACCATACGACCGCCATCACCATATAAACCCCCTCATCAACTGCTATCAGGCCAAGGACGGCCGCTGGTTCTGGCTTCTGCACCTGCAGGCCGACCGCCACTGGCCCAACGTATGCCGCGCCATCGGCCGCCCCGACCTTTTGGAGGACCCCAGGTTCGCCGACATCGAAAAGCGCCGGGACAACGCCCCCGACCTGGTGGCCGAGCTAGACAAGGAGTTCGCCAAGAAGACCTTGGAGGAATGGGCTGAGGTCTTCCAGCGCGAGGACGTGTGGTGGGCCCCTGTCAACACCGTCGATGACCTCCTAAGGGACCCAGTGGTGGAGAAGGCGGGCATCCTGGTGGACGTTCCGGCGGGCGATGGCACCTCCTTCAAGCTGGTGGCTGCCCCTGCCACCTTTCACGCCACCCCTGCCGCTCCCAAGGGGCCGCCACCCGAGCTGGGCCAGCACACAGAAGAGATCCTCCTGGAGCTGGGCTACGATTGGGATGCCATCGTAGCCCTCAAGGAGAGGGGCGTCATACCCTAAACGGGGCGGCCCTCCCTGGCCCAGAGGTGGGGCAAGCTCCCCTTTGTCTATCCTCTGGGCAGGCCCAGCCCCCTGGTGGCGATGATGTTGCGCTGGATCTCCGAGGTGCCGCCGGCAATGGTGCTGGCCACCGTCATCATATAGGCCATGGCGAAGCGCCCATGCAGGCGGGCCCACCGGCCCGACTCCGGCCGCACCTGCCCATAAAGGCCCATGATCTTAACGCCCGTGTTGGCCAGCCTCTGGGCCAGCTCCGAGCTGAAAAGCTTGGTTATGGAGGCCTCGGCATTGGGGATCTGGCCCCGCGCCTGCATGGACGTCACCCTATATGAGAGGTAACGCCCCACCTCCACCTCCACCGCCCTGTCAGCCAGGGCGTAGCGCACCCACCCCTGAGCTATGAGGGGCTGGCCCAACACCTTCGTCTCCCGACAGTAAACCACCAGGTCGTCCAGGTCCCGCTTGAGGCTGGCCACCGCCCCGATACCCGATCGCTCGAAGTCCAGCAGCGCCGCCCCTAGATACCAGCCCCGGTTCTCCTCCCCCACCAGATTCTTGGCCGGGATGCGCACATCCTCAAAGAACACCTGGTTAAAGCTGTGGATGCCCGCCATGTTGATGATGGGCTGGACACGGATGCCAGGGGCGTTCATGGGGGCCAGGAAGAAGCTGATGCCCTTGTGCTTGGGGGCGTTGGGGTCGGTGCGCGCCAGGAAGAAGATCCAGTCCGCCCGGTGGGCCCCGGTGGTCCAGATCTTCTGACCATTGATGACGTACTCATCGCCGTCCCGCACCGCCCGCGTCTGCAGGCTGGCCAGGTCGGACCCGGAGCCTGGCTCGGACCAACCCTGGCACCAGGTCACCTCCGCCCGGGCGATGCGGGGCAAGTGCTCCCGCTTCTGCTCCTCGGTGCCGTACAGCATAAGGATGGGGCCCAGCATGTTGATGCCGAAGACGGCGTTGCCCAAGGGGGCACGGTGGTAGCCCAGCTCCTCCCGCAGCACCATCTGCTCCCACAGCCCCATGTCCGACCCGCCATACTCCTTGGGCCAATGGGGGACAAGCCATCCCCTCTCTGCCAGCTTCTTTTGGAACTGGCGGGAGAGCTCCCACTCCTCGTCGCTTCCCAGCTCGAACTCCCCCGCGTACCACTCCGCAGGCAGCTCCTTGCGCAGAAACTCCCTTATCTCCCTGCGAAAGGCCTCCTGCTCCGGCGTGAAGCGAAAGTCCATGGCCGCTTCCCTCCTTCCTTAGTCGCCCCTGGGCAGCCCCAGCCCCCTGGTGGCGATGACGTTGCGCTGGATCTCCGAGGTACCACCCTCGATGGTGTTGGCCACTGAGCGCAAGTACATGAACTCCACCCTCCCTCGCAGGGGCGACCACTTGGAGGAGCGGCTGAGCTGCCCATATAGGCCCAAGACCTTCATGCCCGTGTTGGCGATGCGCTGGTTCAGCTCCATGGAGTAAAGCTTGACGGCCGAGGCCTCGTAATTGGGGATGATGCCCCGGTTCTGCAGGGTCACCACCCGATAGGAGAGGAGCATGGAGACCTCCGTCTCGAGGTAACGCTCGGCCAGCTCATAGCGGAGAGATGGCAGGAGGGAGGCCCGCTCCTGCCCCGTGCCCCGGCTCTCCTTCACGAACTGGATGAGGTCCTCCACCGTCTGCTGCTGTCCCACCGCCGAGCCGATGTTGGAGCGCTCGATGTCCAGGGTGCGCACAGCCATGTACCATCCCTGGTTCTCCTCACCCACCAGGTTCTTGGCGGGGATGCGCACGTTCTCGAAGAACACCTGGTTGAACTCATGGGTGCCGGCCATGTTGTAGAGGGGGCGCACTGTGACGCCCGGATATGGGTTCCCCTTCTCGTCCCTCATGGGAACGATGAAGTAGCTCAGCCCCTTGTGCTTGGGGACGTTGGGGTCGGTGCGGGCCAGCAGCAGCATGTAATGGGCCAGATGGGCCAGGGTGGTCCAGATCTTCTGGCCGTTGATGACATACTCGTCACCGTCCCGCACCGCTGTGGTCTGCAGGCTGGCCAGGTCGGAGCCGGCGTTGGGCTCCGAGAACCCCTGGCACCAGATGTGCTCGCCCGAAAGGATCCGGGGCAGGTACGTCTTCTTCTGCTCCTCGCTGCCGAACAAGATGAGGGTGGGCCCGACTACAGCCACCGCCAGCCCGCCGATGAACAGAGGGGAGGGAGCCCGCAGACGGGCCGTCTCCAGGTTATATATGAATTGCTGCATGATGGTCATGCCCGCCCCGCCGTACTCCTTGGGCCAGGCAGGGGCGATCCAGCCCTTCTCAGCCAGCTTGCGCCGCCACTGCACCAGGGCCGGCAGCTGGTCGAAGAAGCTCACCCCCGAGCCACGCAGCTCCTTGGGACACTCCCGCTCGATAAACTCTCGCACCTCCTGCCGAAAGGCCTCCTCTTCGGGGGTGAAACGAAAGTCCATGGCTACCTCCCCTAGCGTATGCTAACCGCCATTACTATACCCCCGTGGGAGCCTCACGTCAACGTCACCCCTATCTAGCCTTCCTCCCGGACCTGGGGCTCCTCCAAGACGATGCCCCCTTCCTCGTCGGTGCGCAGCTGGGCCTGGAGCCTCTCGCCCAGCACCCCGTACCATTGGCCGCCCAGATAGTGGAGGGGGCGGTAGGGGCGCTCCCCCACCAGCCAGGTCTCGTCGAAGGCCTCCCGCTCGGCCTGCACGGCCACCACCCGCCCCACGAAGAAGGTGTGGTCGCCCAGGCGCAAGGCATCCTCCAGCCCACATTCGATCCAGGCGAGGCAGTGCTCCAGAAGAGGGGCATCCACCCGCTTAGCCTTGAAGGTGGGAAGCTTGGCCAGCTCCAGCTTGTTGACATCCCGCCCGCTGACGCTGCCGAAGTAGTGCACGTGGTCCATCAGGTCGGGCCCCGGGATGTTAAGGGCGAACTCCTCGGCGAAGCGGATGATATCGTGGGTGTGGCGGGAGGGGTGCACCGCCAGCCCAATGAGGGGCGGCCGCCGCGACACCGGCGTCACCCAGATGACGGGCATCACGTCCGTCTGATCCCGCCAGCGGGCGGTCACCAGCACCACCGGCCCGCCGATGACCAGGCGCAGGGCATCTAGGACGTCCAGCTCCCTGCGCATCTCTGCCCACCTATACGGATTATCCGCCAGCAGGCCCGCCGACGCCAGCGGAGCCATCGGAAGAGCGCCAATGGCGCCCCAAAGTCAACGTTTAAAGCCATCCCCGACGCCGGAAGAAGACGGCTATGGCCAGCCCCAAGGCCAACATCGTGCCCACCACTGCCGGGAAGCCCCAGCTGCTCCCAAAGGGCGGCCAGACGTGGTGCGCGAAGTTCATGCCGTAGATGCCCGCGAGTAGCGTCAGAGGCAGAAATATGGTGGCCACCGCCGTCAGCACCTTCATCACCTCATTGAGGCGGTTGGAGACCACTGTCAGATAGGTGTTGTGGGCGCTGTCCGTCAGGTCGCGGAGGGCCTCGATGAGGTACTCGGTCCGCACTAGGTGATCGTAGATGTCGCGGAAGTAGATGTTGGCCTCGGGGCGCACCAGATGGGGGAACTCGGGCCGGGCGAGGCGCGCCAGCAGCTCCCGCTGGGGCACCGTGAGGCGACGTAGACGCAGGGCATTGCCCCGCAGGCGCAACACGCGCTCCAACAGGCCCGGCGCCTTGCCCGCCAGGGCCTCGGCCTCCAGCCTGTCCAGCGATTCCTCCATGGCATCGATGCAAGGGAGATACCCGTCCACCAGCCGGTCGAGGATGGCGTGCAGCAGCCACTCAGGGCCGCGACGCAGGGGCAGGCCATCCTCCAGGCACCGCTGGCGGATGGCCTCCAGCGACTGCACCGCCCCGTGATGGCAGGAGACCACATAGTTGGGGCCAAGGTAGAGACACACCTCTTGGCTAGCCACCTCGCCGAAGGGCTCGTAGCTGGCCAGGGCGTGGAAGACGATGAAGATGTAGTTGTCGTGCTCGTCCAGCTTGGGAGGGTTGGGCTCAGGCGTCAGGGCGTCCTCGATGGTCAGAGGATGGAAGCCGAACACCCTGCCCAATACCTCCTGGGCAATAGAGGCATCGGCAGCAGTGTCCAAGTCGGCCCACACCCTCGCTCCCGAGGTGAGGACCTCTTGCAGCGCCCCCAGGCTCGTCAGTGGCCGCGCTGGGCCCTCGTCGTCGACCACCAGCACCTGCAGCATGACGGGGCCACCGCTATTTTAGCCCGCCTCCACACCAGAGCTGATAGAGGATGTGCCAGGCCCCTCGGCCGGCAGGGCTAAATGGCCGCCTTGCCCACCCAGGCCATTGGTAAGATAGAACCAGGCGATGAAGGCGCGCGTTCTAGTGGGCACATGCTCCTGGGCCGACAAGACCCTCCTGGAGGCGGGATGGTACCCGCCACACGTGCGCACCCCCGCCCAGCGCCTCCAGCACTACGCCCGCCACTTCCCCATTGTGGAGGTGGACAGCACTTATTACGCCCTGCCCGCCCAGCGGCAGGCCCACCTCTGGGCCGCCAGGACGCCCCCAGGCTTCGTGTTCGATGTCAAGGCCTTTGCCCTCTTCACCCATCACCCCACCCCTCCCGACTCCCTACCCCAGGACGTGCGGCAGGCCCTGCCACAGGAGCTCAGGGAGCGACGTCACATCTACTATCGCGACCTCCCCCCTGAGCTGCGCCAGGAGCTGTGGCGTCGGTTCGCCGAGGCCCTCCTGCCTCTGCACCTGGCCGGCAAGCTGGGGGTGGTCCTCTTTCAGTTTCCGCCCTGGTTCCGACCCAGCGCCGACGCTCGTCGCCATATCCTGGAGGCCCGGGAGCGCCTTCCCCATTACACCATCGCTGTGGAGTTCCGCCAAGCCCGTTGGCTGGCAGACGAGGAAAACCGGGTCAGGACGCTGGGCTTCCTGAGGGAGCATCGCCTGCCCCTGGTGTGCGTAGATGAGCCCCAAGGGTTTCCTTCCAGCGTGCCTCCTCTGGCCGAGGTCACCGCTCCCCTGGCAGTGGTGCGCTTCCATGGGCGCAACGCCGCCACCTGGGAGGCCAAGGGCATCACCGCTGCCGAGCGCTTCAACTACCTCTACTCCCCAGAGGAGCTGCAGGAGTGGGTGCCGCGCATCGGCCGCCTAGCTCAGGAGGCGGAGGAGGTGCACGTCCTCTTCAACAACTGCTATCGCGACTACTCCGTGCGCAACGCCCGGCAGATGGCTGAGGCCTTGGGCCTGCCCGTGGGGAAGCAGGGGTCCCTCCTCTGACGCTGGCAGACAGCGCCCCCCTTCACTACAATGAAAGCTGGCGGTGAAGGTCTGCAAACTCTTCAGCGAGCTGTGGCTACCTCTGCCGCCCGAGGATGTCTTCCCCTTCTTTGCCGAGGCCCGCAATCTCGAACAGATAACGCCCCCTTGGCTCAGCTTCTACGTGCTGGCCCAGCATCCCCCCGAGATGGGGGCGGGCACCGTCATCGATTACCGCCTACGGCTACATGGCATCCCCTTGCGCTGGCGCAGCGAGATAACCGTATGGGAGCCGCCCCGGCGCTTCGTGGACGTGCAACGTCGCGGCCCCTACCGACTGTGGGAGCACGAGCACCTCTTCCTGCCAAAGGACGGTGGCACCCTGGTCCAGGATCGGGTCCGCTATGCCGTGCCGGGCGGTTCCCTATTGGCGCCCCTGGTGGACCGGCTGCTGGTGCGTCCCGACCTGGAGCGCATCTTCGCCTACCGCCGCCAGCGCCTGAAGGAGATCTTCGGCGTGGGGTGATGGGGTGACAGAGGGTCCGGAGGCCGC